>DATJUT010000025.1 GCA_035502185.1 Gemmatimonadales bacterium | reverse complement strand
TGCTGTTCCTGGGGGCGGGCAGCGTGATCCACGTGCTGCACCGCGCCTACCACCACACCCACCGCACAGCCGACGCCCAGGACATGCGCAACATGGGCGGGCTGATGGCGTACCTCCCGTGGACCTCGCGGGTGATGTGGGTGGCGACGCTGGCCATCGCGGGCATTCCCCCGCTGGCCGGCTTCTTCTCGAAGGACGAGATCCTCGGCGCAGCGTTCGCGCGCGGGGCGGCGGACCCGTTCTACCGGGTGGTGTGGGCGTTCGGGCTCGTGGCGGCCTTCCTCACCGCGTTCTACATGGCGCGGCTGATGCTGTACACGTTCCACGGCCCCAACCGAACCGGCGACCTGGAGCGGCCGCACCTGGCGGAGGCGCCGTGGGTCATGACCTGGCCGCTGGTGGTGCTGGCGGGGCTCACGGTCCTGGGGGGCGCGCTCAACCTGCCGCACGTCGGCACGCTGCACCGCTGGCTGGAGCCGGTCACCGAGCGGAGCGCGGCGCTGCTGCCGAACCTCGCGCCGGCCACCGGGGTCGAGATCGGGCTGATGGTGCTGGCGGCGCTCATCGGGGTCGGCGGCATCTGGCTCGCGACCCGGATCCTGAGACCCGAGGCCCTGGTGCCGCCCGAGCGCGCGCCCGCCGAGACCGGGTTCGCGAAGCTGCTGCTGGAGAAGTACCGCGTGGACGAGCTGTACGACACGGTCATCGTGCGGCCGCTGGTGTGGCTGGCGCGGGTGGTCCTGTGGAAGGGACTGGACGCCGGCATCATCGACACGGCGGGCGTGAACGGCTCGGCCGCCGTGGCCCGCGGCCTGGGCTGGCTCGGGAGCCGCCTGCAGACGGGGCAGGTGGGCACGTACGTCTTCTTCTTCGTGGTCGGAGCCGTCGCGCTGCTCGCGGCGCTGCTCCGCTAGGGCACCGTGATCGCGCTGCTGGCCTCGCTCCACTACGCCCGCTGGGCGCTCAGTGCCCTGCTGCTGATCCCCCTCGTGGGAGCGCTGGCGATCTGGCCGGCGCAGGCATCCGCCGCCAGGCGCATCGCGCTGTGGGTCGCGGTGGTCGAGTTCGTCGTCTCGCTGGGCCTGTGGTGGGCGTACGATCCGGCGATGACCGGGATGCAGGTGGGCGGCTGGCTGCCCTGGATCCCGGCGTGGGGCATCACCTACCGCGTCGGCATCGACGGCATCTCCCTGTTCATGGTACTGCTCACGACCTTCCTGATGCCGCTGGCGGTCCTGGGCAGCTGGTCGGGCATCACCCGGCGCGAGAAGGGCTACTACGCGCTGCTGCTGGTGCTGGAGACCGGGATGCTCGGCGTGTTCGTCGCCACCGACCTGTTCCTGTTCTACGTGTTCTGGGAGATGATGCTGATCCCGATGTACTTCATCATCGGGATCTGGGGCGGCAAGGGACGGCTGTACGCGAGCATCAAGTTCTTCATCTACACCTTCCTCGGCTCGCTGCTGATGCTGGTGGCGATCCTGGTGCTGTACTTCAACGCGGGGCGCTCGGCCGGCGGGCTGTACTCCTTCGCCTACGAGCACGTGCTGCGCTACGCGACGCTGCCGGTCTCGACCCAGTTCTGGCTGTTCGGGGCCTTCTTCCTGGCGTTCGCGATCAAGGTGCCGATGGTCCCGTTCCACACCTGGCTGCCCGACGCGCACGTCGAGGCGCCCACGGCGGGCTCGGTGATCCTGGCCGGGATCCTGCTCAAGATGGGGACGTACGGCTTCCTGCGGTTCGCGCTGCCGCTGTTCCCGGCCGTCGCCATGCAGCGGACCGTGAGCGCGATCGTGGTGACCCTGGCGGTGGTGGGCATCATCTACGGCGCCCTGGTGGCGATGGTGCAGCCCGACTTCAAGAAGCTGATCGCCTACTCGTCGGTGAGCCACCTCGGCTTCGTGGTCCTCGGCATCTGGGCGCTCACGGTCCAGAGCGTCCAGGGCGCGCTGATGGTCATGATCAACCACGGGATCTCGACCGGCGCGCTGTTCTTCCTGGTGGGCATGATCTACGAGCGCCGGCACAGCCGGCTGGTGGCCGACTTCGGCGGCATCGCCAGGGTGGTGCCCGCCTACGCGGCGGTGCTGACGCTGGTGAGCCTGTCGTCGATCGGGCTGCCGGGCACCAACGGCTTCGTGGGGGAGTTCCTGGTGCTGCTGGGGACGTTCCGCACCCATCCCGTCGCGGCCGCGATCGCCGCGACCGGCGTGATCTTCGCGGCGGCCTACCTGCTGTGGGCGCTGCAGCGCGTGATCTACTACAAGCTCGACAAGCCCGAGAACCGTGAGCTGACCGACCTCACCGGCCGGGAGTGGGGCGTGCTGGTGCCGCTGGTGGCCGTGATCCTGTGGCTCGGGCTCGCGCCCGGCCCGGTGCTGCGGCGCATGGAGCCGTCGGCGCGGCAGTTCATCGCGGCGGTGCACGGCCGCTCGGCGCCCGCGGTGGCCGAGGCGGCAGCCCGCGAATCCGTGCGGGCGGCGCACGCAACGACGGCGTCGCCGGACGCAGCCTCCTCCAGCGTGGTGGCACTGGCGGCACCGGCCGGGCTCGTGCGGGCGGCGCGCGCAGCGCCTTCGTCCCGCGACAGCGCCGCCACGGGCGCGAGGCTCCCGTAGCCATGCCGCTCGATCTGGATCGCGCCGCGGGCCTGTTGCAGGCCGCCCTCCCCGAGGTCGTGCTCACGGTCTGGGCGATGCTGCTGCTCCTCGACGCCGCCTGGCACCACCGGGAGCCGGGAGCCCAGCGGCGGTCCGGGATGCTGGCCCTAGCCGGCCTCGCGCTCGCCGCGGCCGCCACGGTGTGGCTGTGGGCCTCGGGTGCCCGCGTCGTGGGACTCCCCACCAGCCTGGCGCTCGATCCGTTCCGCTACGCGGTGGACCTCATCGTCCTGCTCGCGGCCGCCCTGGCGATCCTGCTGTCGGTCGACTACCTCGAGCGCGAGGGGATCCGGATCCCCGAGTACCACGTGCTGATCCTGTTCGCGACCGTGGGGATGATGCTGCTCGCCGGCGGCGAGGACCTGTTCGTGCTTTTCCTCGGCCTCGAGCTGATGTCCATCTCGGTATACGTCCTCTCCGGGATCGACCGCCGCAGCCCGGTCGGCGGGGAGGCGGCGCTGAAGTACTTCCTGCTCGGGGCGTTCGCCTCCGCGTTCCTGCTGTATGGCATCGCGCTGCTGTACGGGGCCACCGGCACGACCAAGCTGTACCTGATCGCGGCTCAGATCGGGCCGCTGCAGCTCGAGCACCACCCGATGCTGCTCGCCGGCCTCGCGCTGCTGCTGGTGGGCTTCGGCTTCAAGGTGGCCGCCGTGCCGTTCCACATGTGGACGCCCGACGTGTACGACGGCGCGCCCACGCCGGTGACCGCCTTCATGTCCACGGCGGTGAAGGCCGCGGCGTTCGCCGCCCTGGTGCGGATCCTGCTCCAGGCGTTTGCCGGCGTGCACCCGGCCTGGGAGCAGGCGCTGTGGTGGCTGGCCGCGGTCACGATGGTGGTGGGGAATCTGATCGCGCTGGCCCAGCGCTCGGTCAAGCGGATGCTGGCGTACTCCAGCATCGCGCACGCCGGGTACCTGCTGACCGCGCTGGTGGCCTGCTCGACCGCGGGGGCCGCGGCGTTCCTGTTCTACCTGCTGTTCTACACGCTGATGACCGTGGGCGCCTTCGCGATCCTCGCCCTCAAGGGCCGCGCCGGCGAGCGCGACGTGCTGATCGACGACCTGGCCGGGCTGGCGGAGTCGCATCCCTGGCTCGCCTTCGGGATGGCGGTGTGCATGCTCTCCCTGCTCGGGTTCCCGGGCACCGCGGGCTTCATCGGCAAGTGGTACATCCTGGTCACCGCCACCGGCGGCGGCTACGGCGTCCTGGCGGCGATCCTGGTGCTGACCAGCGTCGTGTCGGCGGGGTACTACCTGCCGGTGGTGATGGCGATGTACATGAAGCCGCGGAGCCACGACCTGGCGCACGCCGGCGTGCTCGTGCCGCGGCTGGTCGGCGTCACGCTGACCGTGATGGTGGTGGCGCTGCTCGTGTTCGGGTTCTGGCCCAATGCGGCGCTCGCCGCCGCACGCGCCGGCTCGCACGCGTTCCTGCCGGCCGGGGTCCCGACCATCTCGGCACCCGTCCCGGTCGGCAACTAGGGAGGCCGGCCGCGCCGGCGGCCGGAGACCGCACCTCGATGCGCATCGATCCCGTGATCTTCCGCCAGTACGACATCCGGGGCACCGTCGGCGCCGACCTCACGCCCGACGTCGCCCGCGCGGTGGGCGCCGCCGCCGGGTCGGAGGCGCGGGAACGGCTCGGCCGCCCCGCGACCGTGGCGGTCGGCCGCGACAACCGTCCCAGCGGCGCGGAGCTGCTGGCGGCGCTCACCGGGGGCCTGGTGGCCACCGGCACCAAGGTGCTCGACGTCGGCCCGGTGCCGACGCCGGCCCTGTACTTCGCGATCCACCACCTCCAGGCCGACGGCGGGGTCCAGGTCACCGGCTCGCACAACCCGCCGGAGATGAACGGCTTCAAGTTGGTCCTCGGCGGCCTGCCGTTCGCCGGCGACGACATCCAGACGCTGCGCGAGCGCATCGAGCGGGATCGCTTCGCCACGGGCAAGGGCACGCGTGCCGCCCACGACGTGCTGGAGGCGTACCGCCGGGAGATCGTCACGCGCATCGGGGCGCTCGCGCGGCCGCTCCACGTGGTGGTGGACTGCGGCAACGGCGTGCCCGGCCTGACCTACCCGGATGCGCTCGAGGCGCTCGGTGCGCGGGTGGACCGCCTGTATTGCGAATCGGACGGCCGCTTCCCGCACCACCACCCGGATCCGACCGTCCTCGCCAACCTGCGCGACCTCCAGGCACGGGTGGCCGCCGCGCACGCCGATGCCGGCATCGCGTTCGACGGGGACGGGGACCGCATCGGCGCGGTGGACGAGGGTGGCACGGTCCTGTTCGGCGACCAGATCCTCGCGCTGCTGGGGATCGACCTCGTGCAGCGACTCGGCAAGGGCCGCGAGGTGATCTTCGACGTGAAGTGCTCCGACGCGCTGGTCGAGGCCCTCGAGAGCGCCGGCGCCAAGCCGACGATGTGGATGACGGGCCACTCCTTCATCAAGAAGAAGATGAAGGAGAGCGGCGCCGTCTTGGCCGGCGAGATGAGTGGCCACATGTTCTTCGGCTTGCCCGACTACCTCGGCTTCGACGACGCCCTGTACGCCGCCGCGCGGCTGCTCAAGATCCTCGCCGGCCAGCCCCGGCCGCTCTCGGCCCTGCGCGCCGCCCTGCCGCAGTACGTCTCGACGCCGGAGATCCGCGTGGAGTGCGCGGAGGAGCGGAAGCCGGCGATCGTCGCGGCGGCCGCCCGCTACTTCGGCCAGCGCTATCCGACGGTCACGATCGACGGTGTGCGCTGGCGCACCGGCGAGGGGTGGGGGCTGATCCGGGCGTCGAACACGCAGCCCCTCCTGGTGCTGCGGTTCGAGGCCCGCACCGAGCCGTCCCTGGCCGCCATCCGGCGCGAGGCGGACCAGGTGCTGCGCGCCGAGGGGGTCGGCGGCCTCGGGTCATGAGCCGCCGGCGGGTGGTACTGTACGCCGTCGCGGCCGTGCTGCTCCTGCTGTTCGGCGGCCGCTGGGTCGCCATCCGCTTCACCGAGGCCTCGTGGTACGCAGATCTCGGCCTGGGCCGCCTGTACCGCTTCCGCCTGGTCCACGACACCCTGTGGCAGGTGGCCGTGGCGGCCGCCGCCACGGCGTGGTACGCCCTGCAGACGCTCGCGGTCTACCGCTCCATCGGCGCGGTCCACCTGCCGCGCCGCGTCGGCAACCTCGAGATCGCCGAGGCCGTGCCGCAGCGGGTGCTGCGCTGGATCGCCATCGCACTCGCCGTGCTGCTCGGCCTCGTCACGGCCGCCACCTTCACGGATCTGCCCGACCTGATCACGCTGTACCGCGCCGCGGTCCCGCTGGGATTCGTGGAGCCGGTCCTGGGCCGCGACGCGTCCTTCTACCTCGCCAAGCTCCCGCTGCTCGAGGCCTTGCACCTGGCGGCGCTGCTGCTGGTGGTGTTCGGGGCCTTCGTGGCCACGGCGCTCTATGCGATGACCGGCAGCATCACGGTCGCGGGGCGGCGGCTCCGGATGACCCCGCACGCCCGCGGGCATCTGCTGGCGCTGGCAGCCCTGCTCGCGCTGGTGGTGGCCTGGGGATTCCAGCTCGACGCCTACGGCATCGTCGCCGGCGGCGGGAGCGCGGACGGGGCCCTGGACGTCGCCGATCGGGCGATCCGGGTCCCGGCCGCCACGGCCCTCGCCGCCCTGGCGCTGGTGGTGTCGGCGGGCACGGCCGCGATGATGCGCTGGAGCCGCCCGGGCTTCCTGGTCGGGATGTGGGCCGCGCTCGCGATCGGCGCCCTGGTCGGACGATACGCCGCGCCCTACCTCTCCGACGCCTGGCGCGGGCAGCCGGACCCGGCCGTCGCGCTCGGCCTCGCGCAGTACGCCGATCGGTACTCGCGGGCCGGGCTCGGCATCCTGACCGGCGTGCGGGACGAGCCCGGGCCCTCGGCATCCGCGGTGCCCGCCGAGAGCCTGGAGGCCCTGCGCCGGGGCCTCGAAGGGCTGTCGCCCTGGGACGGCGAGCCGGGGCTCCTCGATGCCGCGCTCGAGGCGGCGGCGGGAGATTCCTCGCGCAAGGACGCCTGGAGCACGACCCTCGACCGCTACGCCGGTCGGGGCACGCCGCCGGTGCTGGTGGCGCTGGCCGTCCCCGAGACGGACGTGCTGGCGCTGCGGCGCGCCGGCCGGCCGGCGGACTGGGCGACGCTGCATCGCGGCGCGCTCACCTGGGCGGGGGACCCGGTGGCGCTCGCCGCCGCCGCGCCGCCCGACGGCCAGCTGCGCTACTTCGAGGAGCTGAGTCCGCCGGGCCCGGCGCTCGTCTCGCCCACGCCGGTGGACCGGGGGGCGGGCCGCATCCGCTTCCTCGCCCACGGGGCGGAGCCCGCCGTGGTCGGGCCCGACGAGCCGGCGGCCCCGGGCTCGCCGGCCGGCCTGCGGCTGAGCGGGCAGCTGCGCCGGCTGCTTCTGGCCTGGGCGCTGCAGGCGCCGCCGCTGCTGGACCGGCGCACGAGCATGGCGGACCGCCTGCTCATCTGGCGCGACGTCCCCGACCGGCTGGCGCGGCTGTACCCGTTCACGACCTTCGACCCGCCGCGCGCGGTGCTCGCGGGCGGCCGGCTGTTCTGGCTCGCGGACGGGTACCTCGCATCGGCCCGCTTCCCGCTGGCGGACCACGTGGTCTGGAACGGAGACGAGGTCAACTTCCTGTGCGCGCCCTACGTCGCGGTCGTGGACGCGGTGAGCGGGGCTACCCGGCTGTTCCTGCGGCCCCCGGACTCGCCGTTCGCGGCTCGACTCGCGGCCGGCGCGGGCGCCACCCCCTTGCCGAGCGACAGCCTCGACCCCGACCTGCGCCAGCACCTTGGCTACCCCGAGGGACTGTTCGTGGCGCAGGCCCAGATGCTCGCCCGGCACCGCGGGGACACGGGCGGCGCGGCGCGCCCCTGGATCCTGGCGCCGCCGGCGGCCTCCGCGCCCAAGGGAGCGGAGCCCGCGGTGCCGCGGCCTACGCTCGCGCTGCTGGCCCTGGCCGCCGAGCCGCCGCGATTGTGGCGGATGCTGCCGTTCGCCGACGGCTCGGGCAACGCCCTGGTCGGGATCCTGGCGGGGGCGGCGCGCCCGGACGGCGGCCTGGCGCTGCGGCTGCTGCGGCTCCCGGCCGACCGGTTCCCCACGCCCGCCGCGGCCCAGAGCCGGATGTCGCTCCCGCCGGGGATGGTGGGCGCCGCGGCGGAGGCGGCCGGCTCCGCGGGCGCCGTGCGGCGCGGCCAGCCGCTCCTGCTTCCCGCGGCGGGAACCGTCGCCTACGCGCAGTTTCTGTTCGCCGCATCCGGGGCGAACGCACCGCTGATGCCCCGCTCGCTCACGGTGCTCGCGGCCGGCCGCGTCGGCACCGGCGACGACGCACCGAGCGCCGTGCGGGCGCTCGGTGCCGCCAGGGAGGGGCCCGCCGCCGACGCTCGCGCCAGCACCGCGATCGCCGAGGCGCGGGCGGCGTTCCTGGCACTCGATACCGCCGCGCACCGCGAGGACTGGGTGCGGTTCGGCCGCGCCTGGCAGGCACTGCGCCGGGCGCTGGGCATCGACACCACGCCGCGGCGGCCTTGAAGACCGTGCGCGCCGTCCCTAGGTTCGGCTCCCTGCCGGAGGCCTCGTGACGGGACAGACGCTCGTCGTCGCCCTGGGCGGCAACGCGCTGGCGCCGCCGGGCGAGCGCGCCACCATCGCCAACCAGTTCCGCCACACGCGCGAGAGCCTCGCCCCCATCGTGGACCTGGCGCGCGAGGGGTGGCGGATCGCGGTGGTGCACGGCAACGGCCCCCAGGTCGGCGATTCGCTGGCGAGGAACGAGCTGGCCGCCCACGACGTCGAGCCCCTGCCGCTCGGCGTGCTGGTCGCCGAGACCGCGGGCTGGATCGGCTACATGATCCAGCAGTCGCTGCAGAACGCCCTGGAGCGGGCGGGGATCGCGCGCGAGGTGGTCACGGTCATCACCCAGACCCTGGTCGCCCGCGACGATCCGACGCTCGCGGCGCCGGTGAAGCCGATCGGCCACGCCCTGTCGCCCGAGCGCCGCGCGCGCCTGGTGGCGCAGGACATTCCCGTGGCGGCGGACCCGCTCGGCCGGTGGCGGCGGCTCGCGGCGAGCCCGATCCCCATCGGTGTCGTGGAGGCGCCCGTCGTCCGGCGGCTGGTCGAGCAGGGCACGATCGTCGTCGCCGCGGGGGGCGGCGGGCCGCCGGTGTATCGCGATCCGGTGCTGCGGACCGAGGGCGTGGACGCGGTGGTCGACAAGGACCGCACGGCCGCCATCCTGGCGCGGGAGCTCGGAGCGGACTTGCTGCTCATTCTCACCGACATCGACGCGGTCTACCGGGACTACGGCACGCCGCGTGCAGCACCGATACGCCGCATCACGGCCGCCGAAGCGGAAAGACTGCAGGCGGCCGGGCAATTCGGGGCGGGGAGCATGCGCCCCAAGGTCGAGGCCGCCGTCGCCTTCGCCCGCACGGGCGGCCGGGCGATCATTGCGGAGCTGAGCCAGGGACTGGCCGCGATCCGCGGCGAAACGGGTACCACCATCCTGCTCGAGGACTGATGAACATACACGAGTACCAGGCCCGTGAATTGCTGGCGCGCGCGGGGATCGCCGTGCCGCCGGGCATCGTGGCCACGACCGCGGCGGAGGCCAAGCGCGCGATGGAGCGGCTGGGTGTCCCGAAAGTCGTCGTCAAGGCCCAGGTGCACGCGGGCGGCCGCGGGAAGGCCGGCGGGGTGAAGCTCGCCGCGACGCCCGAGCAGGCCGAGCGCTTCGCGTCCCAGATCCTGGGGATGAAGATCAAGGGCCTGACGGTCACCAAGGTGCTGGTGGTGCCGGCGACCGACATCGCCAGCGAGGCCTACGTGGGCGTGATCGTGGACCGCGTGACGCATTCGCCCGTGTTCATGGTGAGCCCGGCCGGCGGCATCGACATCGAAGAAGTCGCGGCCAAGACGCCCGAGAAGATCTTCAAGACCACCGTGGACGCGCGCTACGGGCTGCTGCCGCACCAGGCCATGGCCCTCGCGTTCCGGCTCTACCGCGACCTGGGGCAGGTGCGCCAGGCGGCGGACATCCTCCAGAAGCTGTACCGCGCGTTCGTGGACGCGGGCGCCTCGCTGGCGGAGATCAACCCGCTGGTGGTGACGCCGAAGGGCGAGGTGGTGGCGCTCGACGCCAAGATCGCGGTGGACGACAACGAGCTGGAGCGGCGGCCGGCGATCGAGGCGCTGCGCGACGTCGCCGCGGAGAACCCGATGGAGGTCCAGGCCCGCGAGGCGAACCTCACCTACATCAAGCTCGACGGCAACGTGGGCTGCTGCGTGAACGGCGCCGGCCTCGCGATGGCGACGATGGACCTGGTGAAGTACTACGGCGGCGACCCGGCCAACTTCCTGGACATCGGCGGCTCGTCGAACCCGGAGAAGGTCGTGACCGCGCTCAAGATCATCACGGCGGACGCCAACGTGAAGGCGATCCTGTTCAATATCTTCGGCGGCATCACCCGCTGCGACGACGTGGCCAACGGCATCGTGGCGGCGACCAAGCAGTTCAAGGTGGACCGCCCGCTGGTGATCCGCCTGACGGGCACCAACGAGGCGGAAGCGGTGAAGATCCTCGAGGGCGTCGGGATGCGGGCCCTCACCGACATGGACGCCGCGGTGGAGCAGGCGGTGAAGCTGGCCAAGGGAGGGGCGGCGGCGTGAGCATCTTCGTCGACAAGAGCACCCGGCTGCTGGTGCAGGGCATCACGGGCCGCGACGGCTCGTTCCACACCCGGCAGATGATCGCGTACGGGACCCCGGTCGTGGCGGGCGTGACGCCCGGCAAGGGCGGGCAGAAGTTCGAGGAGCGGGTCCCGATCTTCGACACCGTCGCCGAGGCCGTGGCGGCCACCGGCGCCAATACGTCGGTGATCTACGTGCCGGCCCGCTTCGCCGCCGACGCCGTGTTCGAGGCGGCCGACGCCGGCGTCAAGCTGGTGGTGTGCATCAGCGAAGGCGTGCCGGTTCTCGACATGACGCGGGTCTGGCCGTTCCTGGCCGAGCGCGGCGTGCGGCTGATCGGGCCCAACTGCCCGGGCATCATCTCGCCGGGCGCCGCCAAGGTGGGCATCATCCCGGGGAACATCTGCGCCAGCGGCCCGGTGGGCGTCGTGTCCCGCTCCGGGACCCTGACCTACGAGGTGGTCTTCCAGCTCACCCGCGCCGGCCTCGGCCAGACCACCTGCGTGGGCATCGGCGGCGACCCGATCATCGGCACCAACTTCATCGACTGCCTCGACGCGTTCGAGGCGGACCCCGCGACCCGGGCCGTCGTGATGATCGGCGAGATCGGGGGCACCGACGAGCAGAGCGCCGCCGAGTTCGTGAAGCAGAAGATGAAGAAGCCGGTGGTGGGGTTCATCGCCGGCCAGACCGCGCCGCCGGGCCGCCGGATGGGGCACGCCGGCGCCATCATCTCGGGCAGCTCGGGCACGGCCACCGAGAAGATCGCGGCGTTCGAGCGGGCCGGCATCGCGGTGATGAAGCGGCCCGCCGACGTGGTGTCGCTGGTGAAGCCGAAGCTGTGAGGCTCGCCGATCTCCTCGACCGGCGGCGGGTGGTGGTGCCGCTGGAATCCCGGAGCGTGCGCGAGGCCACGACCCAGCTGGCGCGGGCGCTGGCCAGCGCCGGCGCCGTCGCCGACGAGGCGCGGCTGGGCGAGATCCTCCAGAGCGAGTGGCCGGAGGACGTGGTGATGGTCGGCGGCCGCGCCTTCCTGCCGCACTTCCGCACCGACGCCGCGGCGGAGCTGGCCCTGGCGATCGGCGTCGCCCCGCAGCCGATCTGCCGCTCCAACGATCCCAACCGCTGCGCCAGGGTCGTGGTGCTCATCGTGGCCCCCACCCGGGATGCGTCGGAGTACCTGCGGGCGATGAGCGCGGTCGCCCGCGCCCTCGCCTCCGACGAGGTGCTGGCCGGCCTCCACGCGGCCCGCTCCCCGGACGACGTGCTCGCGCTCGCCGGCTTGCGCGAGACGCCCGTGCCCGCCGACGTGACGGTGCGGGACCTCATGACGATGAGCGTGACGACGGTGGGCCCCGACACCACCCTCAACGAGGCGGCCCGCGTGATGCTGGGCCGCGGGGTCCGGGCGCTCCCCGTCACCGGGGACAACGGGGAAGTGCTCGGCCTCCTGACCGACGGGCACCTGCTCAAGCACCTCCTGCCTCAGACCGTGCAGCAGCTGTCCACCGGCCAGATGAAGGCCGTCAAGCGGCGCACCACGCGCGCCTCGCCCACCTCGCCGCGCGACCTGCCGGTGCGCGAGGCGATGGACCGCACCGTCCTGTGCCTGGCGGAAGACCAGACCATCGCGGACGTGGCCGCGCTGATGCTCGCCAAGGACGTCGACCGCTTTCCCGTCACGCGCGATGGAGCCCTGGTCGGCTTCCTGACGCGCGGCGACATCGTCCGCAAACTCCTGGGGTACTGACCAGCCGATGCTCACCCTCGCGATCATCAAGCCCGACGCCATGGCCTCGGGCAAGGCGGGGAAGGTCCTCGCCCACCTGGAAGCCGCCGGCTTCCGGATCCGCGCCGCGCGCCTGGTGCGCCTCGCCGTGCCGCAGGCCGAGTCGTTCTACGCCGTCCACCGCGAGCGGCCGTTCTTCCGGCCGCTCGTCACGTTCATGACCTCGGGGCCGTGCCTGCCGCTCGCCCTCGAGCGCGACGATGCCGTGGCGAAGCTCCGCGAGGTGATCGGCGCCACCGACCCCAGGGAGGCCGCGGCGGGCACGGTCCGCGCGCTCTACGCCGAATCCAAGGAGCGCAACGCGATCCACGCCTCCGACAGCCCCGAGAACGCCGCCCGCGAGGTGGCCTTCTTCTTCTCCGACTTGGACTTGGGGTGAGGCCTCGCGCTGGTCTGCCGCATCGTTGACCCAAGTCTGACAAGGAGTTAGCTTCACCGGCCATGTTGCGTATCGACCTCGCGGCGGTGCGCGAGGGCCCGGTCGCCGTCGCCGACCGGATCGCCCCGGACGACCCGCTCGTGGCGGCCACCGGCCTGGCGCTCGCAACCCCCCTCGCCGTGGCCGGCCGGCTCAGCAGCGCCGGTGAGGGCAGGTTCTACTTGCAGGCGTCGATCGAGACCGTGGTCAGGGCGGAGTGCCGCCGCTGCCTGACGCCCGTGGACGTCCCGATATCAGAATCGCTCGGCCTGGTGTTCGTGACCGAGGAAGACGCCGCCGACGAAGACGACTGCTACCTCGTGCCCCGGCGCTCGGCCGTCCTGGACCTCTCCGAGGCCGTGCGGGAGGAGTTGCTGCTGGCCGCCCCGCAGTTCGTCGAGTGCCGCGAGGACTGTCGCGGCTTGTGCAAGCGCTGCGGCGCCGATCTGAACGCCGGCCCGTGCGGCTGCAGCACCGAGATGGACCCGCGGTGGGAAGCGCTCACGAAGTTACCTCGAGGGGAATGAAGCATGGCTGTCCCGAAGCGAAGGACATCGAAGTCCAAGAAGCGGATGCGCCGTACGCACTTCAAGGCCCAGGCCCCGACGCTCTCTCCTTGCCCGAAGTGCGGCGAGATGCGCATCCCGCACCGCGTGTGCCCCAACTGCGGCTACTACAAGGGCGAGAGGCGGATCGAGATCGAGGACGAGTGATCCGGATCGCCATCGACGCGATGGGGGGCGACCACGCCCCGGCCGTGCCGGTCGCCGGGGCCGCCCTCGCCCTCGGCGAGCTGCCGGACGACGTCACGGTCCAGCTCGTGGGCCAGCAGCGGCTCGTGGAGCGGGAGCTGGAGCGGCACGCGGTGGACCGCGACCGCCTCCAGGTCATCGACGCTCCCGAGACCATCGCGATGGGCGAGAAACCACTTCACGCGATCAAGTCCAAGCGTAATTCCTCCATCGTGTTAGGCATTGGCCTGCAGAAGACCGCCCAGTCCGATGCCTTCATCAGCGCCGGCAATACCGGCGCGGTGATGGCGGGTTCGACCCTGATCCTCGGCCTGTACGACGGGTTTGGGCGGCCCGCCATCGGGACCACGTTCCCCACCAGCCGGCAGTCGGTCCTGGTGCTGGACGCCGGGGCGAACGTGGACTGCACGGCCGCGGAGCTGGTGGGCTTCGCGCACTTGGGCGTGCTGTACGCGCGGGACGTCATGGGCCGCACGAACCCGGCGGTGGGACTGCTCAACATCGGCGAGGAGGAGGAGAAGGGCAGCGCGGCCGCCAAGGAGGCGTACGGGCTCCTCCGGGCGAGCGGCCTGCCGTTCATCGGGAACGTGGAGGGCCGGCACATCCTGCTCGGCCGCTCGGAGCAGGGCGACTTCGACGTGGTGGTGTGCGATGGTTTCGTGGGCAACGTGCTGCTCAAGTTCTACGAATCGCTGGGGCGCCTGTTCCACGCGCTCGCGGAGCGCGAGCTGGGCGCCGAGGCGGTGGCGGGGGAGGCGATGTCGCGGATCTGGCGCGCACTGGACTACTCGGAGTACGGCGGGGCCCCGCTGCTCGGCGTGCGGGGCGTCTCGATCATCTGCCACGGCCGCTCCACGGCCAACGCCATCCGCCACGCCATCCGCCTGGCGGTGGACGCCGCGCAGCACCAGCTCGTGCAGCACATGGCCCGCGAGTTCGCCGTGACCGGACCGGCGACGTGAACCGACCCGAATTCGCCTTCGCCGGCCTGGGCTCCTACGTGCCGCCCAAGGTGCTGACCAACGCCGACTTCGAGCGGATGCTCGAGACCTCGGACACCTGGATCCGCGAGCGCACCGGGATCCGGGAGCGCCACATCGCGGGTCCGGACGACACCACCGCGGGGATGGCGCAGAAGGCGAGCCTGAAGGCCCTGGAGGAGGCCGGCCTGGGCCCGCTCGACGTGGACCTGCTGGTGGCGGCGACGGCGACGCCCGACCGCCTGCTGCCCTCGACGGCGTGCGACGTCCAGGCGCTGCTGGGCGCCCGGAACGCCACGGCGTTCGACGTCGGCGCGGCGTGCCCCGGGTGGATCTACGCGCTGGTGGTGGCCGAATCGATGCTGATCGCGGGGCGCGCCCAGCGGGCGCTGGTGATCGGCACCGAGAAGCTGAGCGCGATCACGGACTACACCGACCGCTCCACGGCGGTGCTGTTCGGCGACGCGGCCGGGGCCGTGGTGCTGACCCGGGGCGACGGCTCGCGCGGCATCCTCTCGACCTATCTGATGAGCGACGGGACGCTGGGCGACCTGCTGCACCGTCCGGGCGGCGGGGCGCTCCACCCACCCGACGAGGCGCTGCTCAAGGACCGGAGCTACTACCTCAAGATGGCCGGCCGCGAGGTGTTCAAGGCGGCGGTGCGCGCGATGGCGGACGCGGCCAGCAAGGCGCTGGAGCGCGCCGGCGTCACCGGCGCCCAGGTGGACCTGCTGGTGCCGCACCAGGCGAACATCCGGATCATCGAGGCCACCGCGAGCCATGCCGGCATCCCGATGGAGCGCGTGTACGTGAACGTGGACCGCTACGGCAACACCAGCTCGGCGTCCATCCCCCTGGCGCTGGACGAGGCCCGGCGGTGCGGGCGGCTCCAGCCGGGGATGATCACGCTGCTGGTGACGTTCGGAGCGGGCTTCACCTGGGGCGCGGTGGTCCTGAAGTGGTGAAGGCGCCGGGCGCGCGTTCACCTGCGTCGGAGGCCTCTGTCGCGCCGCCCACTCGGTCTAGCCCCGGGCCGAGGGCCGCCGCGGCCCTGCTCTGTCCGGGGCAAGGCTCGCAGCGCGTCGGGATGTCGAAGGACCTCGCGGACGCGTTCCCCGAGGCGCGGTCGGCGCTGGAGGCGGTGGACGAGGCGCTGGGCTTCCGGCTCTCGGCCGTGATGTGGGAGGGCCCGGAGGACCTGCTGACCCGCACCGACCATGCGCAGCCCGCGATCCTGGCGCACACGGCGGCGGTGTGGGCCGTGGCCGGGCCGAAGCTGGCAGGTCGGGTGGCCGGCGCGGCGGGACACTCCCTGGGCGAGTACAGCGCCTACGTCGCGGCGGGCGCGGTGGGCGTGGCGGACGCGGCGCGCCTGGTGCGGCGGCGCGGCGAGCTGATGCACGAGGCCGGGACGGCGCGGCCGGGCACGATGGCCGCGGTGATGGGCCTGGCGCCCGACCGCGTGGCGGCCGCGTGCCGCGAGGCGAGCGGCGCGGGCGGCGTCGCGGTGGCCGCGAACCTCAACGCCCCCGATCAGGTCGTGATCTCGGGCGATCCGGCGGCGGTGGCGCGGGCCGGCGAGCTGCTCAAGGCGGCCGGTGCGAAGCGGGTGATCCCGCTCAAGGTGAGCGGCGCGTTCCACTCGCCGCTGATGGAGCCGGCCGCCGCGCGTTTCGGCGCGGCGCTGGCGGCGGCGCCGCTCGTCGACCCGGCCTTCGCGGTGGTGGCGAACGCGAGCGCCGAGCCGGTCCGGGACGCCGGCACCGCGCGGCGGCGCCTGGCCGAGCAGCTCACGAGCCCGGTGCGGTGGGTGGAGTCGGTGCAGGCGCTGGGGGCCCTGGCGGGCGAGGGCGCGACGTTCGTGGAGCTGGGCCCCGGCGCGGTGCTCACCGGCCTGGCGAAGCGGATCCTGGCGGGCTGTCGGACGCTCAACCTCGGCACCGCGGCCGAAGTGGCGGCGTTCCTGGAGGCGGCGTGAATTTCGGGATCGACGACAAGGTCGCCATGGTGACGGGCGCGGGCCGCGGCATCGGCCGGGCGATCGCGACGGAGCTGGCCTGCGGGATGGGCGCGCACGTGGCGGTCCTGGACCGCGACTACGAGCACGCGCTGGAGGTGGCCGCCGAGATCACCTGCGGTGCGAAGGGGTTCCGGGTGGACGTGGTCGACACCGCGGCGATCGAGGCCTGCGTCGCGGAGGTGGAGCGGGACCTCGGGCCGATCGAGGTCCTGGTCAACAACGCGGGCGTGACGCGCGACAACCTGCTGGCCCGCCTGTCGGACGAGCAGTGGGACACGGTGATGGACGTGAACCTGAAGGGCGCGTACCGGACGATGAAGGCGGTCGCCCGCGGGATGATGAAGCGCCGGTCGGGCCGGATCATCAACGTGGCGAGCGTGGTCGGGCTGGTGGGGAACAAGGGGCAGGCGAACTACGCGGCCTCGAAGGCGGGGCTGATCGGGCTCACCAAGGCCGCGGCGAAGGAGCTGGCGTCCCGGAACATCCGGGTGAACGCGGTCGCCCCCGGGTTCATCGAGACGGACATGACGGCGGGCCTGTCGGCCGAGGCGCGCGGCGCGCTGAGCGCGCAGATCGCGCTGGGACGGCTCGGCGCGCCGCAGGACGTGGCCTCCGCGGTGGCCTTCCTCGCATCGGATGCCGCGTCGTACATTACGGGCCAGGTGATCGTGGTTGACGGCGGGATGGTGATGTAGCGCATTCACCCTTTGGGGGGACGCAACTCTCATGGCCGACATGGCGAATCTCGAAGCGCGAGTGAAGGACATCATTGCCGAGGAGCTGGGTGTCGAGCGGGAGAAGCTCACCAGCGAGGCGAGCTTCATGGAGGATCTCGGCGCCGACAGCCTCGACACCGTGGAGCTCGTGATGGCCTTCGAGAAGGAGTTCGACCTCGACATCCCGGACGAAGAGGCGGAGAAGCTCCGCACCGTCGGGGACGCGCTGAACTACCTGCACCAGCGGATGGGCGCGAAGTAGTGGAGCGTCGGGTCGTCGTCACCGGCCTGGGGCTGGTGACGCCCGTGGGCAACACCGTCGAAGCCACCTGGAGCGCGCTGGTCGCCGGCAAGTCCGGGGCGGCGCGCATTCAGCGTTTCGACCCCTCGGCGCTGGACGTCACGTTCGGCTGCGAGGTGAAGGGGTTCGACCCGCTGGCCTGGATGGAGCGCAAGGAAGCCAAGCGGTGCGACCTGTTCGCGCAGTACGCGATCGCCGCGACCGCCCAGGCCGTGGAGCAGGCGGGGCTAGCGGGCGGCTTCCCGGCCTCCGACCGGACCGGGGTGATCATCGGCAGCGGGATCGGCGGCATCGCGACCTTCGAGGAGCAGTGCCGCACCTTCATCGAGAAGGGCCCGGGGCGGGTGTCGGCGTTCTTCGTGCCGATGTTCATCCCCGACATGGCGTCCGGCCTGGTGGCGATGCGCTACGGCCTGACCGGGCCGAACTTCTGCACGGTGTCGGCCTGCGCCTCCTCGGCACACGCGATCGGCGAGGCGTACCGCACCATCCAGCGCGGCGACGCCGACGCGATGATCGCCGGCGGCGCGGAGGCGGCCATCACGCCCCTGGCGATCGCGGGGTTCGCCAACATGAAGGCGCTGTCGCCGCGCAACGACGACCCCAAGCACGCGTCGCGCCCGTTCGACGCCACCCGCGACGGCTTCGTGCTCGGCGACGGGTCGGGCGTCGTGGTGCTGGAGAGCCTGGAGCACGCCACGGCCCGGGGCGCGGCGATCCTCGCCGAAGTCGCCGGCTTCGGAATGAGCGCCGACGCGTACCACATGACGCAGCCCGCGCCGGAAGGGCGGGGGGCCCAGCAGGCGATGCGGGCGGCGCTCGCCGACGGGTGCGTCCCGGTGGAGCGGATCGGCTACGTCAACGCGCACGGCACGTCCACGCCGGCCGGCGACACGGCCGAGACGCAGGCGGTCAAGGCGGTGTTCGGCGCGGCCGCGAAGCAGCTGATCTTCGGCTCCACCAAGTCCATGACCGGCCACCTGCTCGGCGCGGCCGGCGGCCTGGAGTTCGCCATCTGCACCCTGGTGATCCAGCGCGGGGTGATCCCGCCGACGATCAACTACGTCACCCCCGACCCCGAGTGCGACCTGGATTGCGCGCCGAACCGCGCGATCGAGCGCCGGGTGGACGTGGCCATGTCCAACTCGTTCGGGTTCGGCGGCCACAACGTGACCCTGGTGGCCAAGCGGTTCGCCGCGTAGCGGCGGGCGAGCGATGACCTCCGCGCTGAGCGAACTCCCCGCGCTCGCGGGGCTGGGCGGACCGGTCCGCGCCGTGGCCGACAAGCTCGCCGCCGGCGAGCGACTCGATGCCGACGACGCCGTCGCCCTGTTCGAGAGCCGGGATCTCGTGGCCGTGGGCGCGCTCGCCGACGCCGCGAACCGCGCCCGGAACGGTCGGCGGGTGTTCTTCTCCGCCAACCAGCACATCAACCCCACCAACGTCTGCGTGCTGCGCAACACCTGCGTGTTCTGCTCCTTCGCCCGCACGCCGAAGGAGGAGGGCGCGTACACGCGGACCCTGGAGGAGGTGCTGGCGGAGGCGTCGCGCGCCAAGAGCGCGCCGACCCGCGAGTTCCACATCGTGGGCGGGCTGCACCCCAAGCTCGCTCTGAGCTACTACACCGACATCATCCGCGCCCTGCGCGAGGCGTACCCGGGCGTGCACGTCAAGGCGCTGACCGCGGTGGAGATCGCGCACCTGGCCCGCATCGAGCGGTGCTCGTTCCGCGAGGTGCTGGTCCAGCTCCAGGCGGCCGGACTCACCAGCCTGCCGGGGGGCGGCGCCGAGGTGTTCGGCCGGGCGGTGCGGATGACCATCGCCGACCGCAAGCTGGCGGGAGAGGACTGGCTGGAGGTGCACCGCCAGGCGCACGCGCTCGGCATCCCCTCCAACTGCACGATGCTCTACGGCCACGTCGAGACGCTGCGCGACCGCGCCGAGCACCTGCTGATCCTCCGCGGCCTGCAGGACGAGACCGGCGGCTTCCTCACCTACATCCCGCTCGCCTACCACCCGGACCACAACGCGCTGGGCGAGGAGATGGGCTGGCAGGGCCGGCCGACGATGGGCATCGACGACCTGATGAACGTCGCGGTGGGCCGCCTGGTGCTCGACAACGTCCCCCACGTGAAGACTCACTGGCCGATGGTCTCGCCGTTCGTGTCCCAGGTGGCGCTCGACTTCGGCTGCGACGACGTCGAGGGCACGGTGGTCTACGAGCGCGTCTACCACGAGGCGGGCGCGCGCACGCCGATGGAGCTGGCCTACGACGACCTGGTCGCGCTGATCCAGGGCGCCGGCAAGGTGCCGGTGGAGCGCGACTCGCTCTACCGCGCCGTCCGGACGTTCGACTGATGCGCCTGGGCCGGATCGGCTACGTGAACTGCTACCCGGTCTACGGGGCGATGGACCGCGGCGTGGTCGCGCCGCCGGCCACGCTGGTGACCGGCACGCCCGCCGAGCTGAACGACCGGCTGGCCGACGGCCGCCTCGACGTCAGCGTGATCTCGGCGGTGGCCTACGCGCAGCGGGCCGACGCGTACGAGCTGTTGCCCGACCTCGCCATCAGCTCCGACGGGCCGGTGCGGAGCGTGCTGCTGTTCAGCCGCCGGGCGCCGGAGCGGCTGGGCGGCGCGCGGGTGCTGGTCTCGACCGCGTCCCGGACCTCGGTGCAGCTCCTCGAGCTGCTGGCCCGCGACCGCTGGGGCGTGAGCTTCGCCGCCGAAGGCGCGCCGGCCGAGCGCGCCGACCTGGCGCGGCTGCGGGACATCGAGCACGACGCGGTGCTGGTGATCGGCGACGGCGCCCTGCTGCTGGGCGCGGCGGGCGCCTACCCTCACGTGGTCGACCTGGGGGAGGCCTGGAAGGACTGGACCGGCCTGCCGTTCGTCTTCGCCGTGTGGGCCGCGCGGCGGGCAGTGGACCGCGCCGCGGTCCGCGACGTGCACCGGGCGCTGCTGGCCAGCCGCAAGTGGGGGCTCGCGCACCTGGACGAGCTGGCCGCCGCGGCCGCCTCCGCCACCGGCGTCGAGGCGGGCCGCTGCCGCGAGTACCTCGGCGGCCTCGACTACGGCCTCTCGTACCGGCACCTGGCGGGCCTGTCCGACTTCCTGGGCCGCCTGGCCGCGCGCGGCGTCGTGCCGGACGGCACGCTGTCGTTCCTGGGAGCCGCGTAGCCGTGTCCGAGGCCGCCGAGCTGCTCGAGCTGTACGAGCGCGCGCCGCTGCTCGAGCTGGCCGCACTCGCGGACGGGGAGCGGCGGCGGCGCCACCCGGACGGCGTGGTCACCTACATCGTGGACCGCAACGTCAACTACACCAACGTGTGCGTGGCCGACTGCAAGTTCTGCGCGTTCTACCGCCGGCCGAAGCACGCGGAGGGGTACGTGCTCTCCTTCGAGGAGATCGGCCGCAAGATCGAGGAGGCGAAGGCCATCGGCGCGGTGCAGATCCTGATGCAGGGCGGGCACAATCCCTACATCCCGTTCCAGTGGTACCTGGATCTCCTGCGCTACATCAAGGAGCACCATCCGATCCACGTCCACGGCTTCTCGCCCTCCGAAGTGCAGTTCTTCGCCCGCCGCTTCCGGATGACCGTGGACCAGGTGGTCGAGGCGCTGCAGGGCGCCGGCCTGGACTCGATCCCCGGCGGGGGCGGCGAGATCCTGGTGGACCGGGTCCGCAAGCTGGTGGCCGGCAAGAAGGCGCTGACCGACGAGTGGCTGGAGGTGATGGACTCGGCGCACCGTCACGGGATGCGCACGACCAGCACGATGATGTACGGCATCGGCGAGACCGGCGCCGAGCGCATCGAGCACCTGATGCGCCTCAGGGCGCAGCAGGCGAGGACCGGCGGCTTCACGGCCTTCATCTGCTGGCCGCTGCAGCCCGAGCACAGCGAGATGGCGGGCACCCCGCGCACCGACGCGGTGACCTACCTGCGCACCCTGGCCATCGCGCGGCTGGCCCTCGACAACTTCGACAACCTCCAGGTCTCCTGGGTGACGATGGGGATGAAGATCGGCCAGATCGCGCTGCGCTTCGGCGCCAACGACTTCGGCTCGCTGATGATGGAGGAGAGCGTGGTGTCGGCCGCCGGGACCACCTTCCGCACCACCGCCGAGGAGATGGAGTACCTGATCCGCGGCGCGGGCTTCTCGCCCGTCCGCCGCCGCCAGGACTACAGCCCGGTCCAGGAGGCCGCGTGAGTCCGGCCGCGAAGCCGGTCCTCATCCTCGTGGGCTCGGAGTCGGACCGGCCGAAGATCGAGCCGGCCTTCAAGGTCCTCGACGAGGCGAAGGTCGGCTGGGAGTTCGTGGTCTCCTCCGCCCACCGCGACCCCGAGAAGACGGCCGCCCTGGTGAAGGGCGCCCGGGCCGCGGGCTACCGCGTCCTGATCTGCGGCGCCGGCCTGGCGGCCGCGCTGCCCGGCTTCGCCGCCTCCCAGACCGATCTGCCCGTCGTGGGCGTGCCGTTCGACGTGGGCCCGCTCCGGGGCCAGGACGCCCTGTACGCCATGGTGCAGTTGCCGAGCGGCGTCCCGGTCGGGACCGTCGGCATCGACAACGCGAAGAACGCCGCCCACCTCGCTCTCCGGATCCTGCGCGCATGAACACACGTGTCGGCATCGGCTACGACTCGCACCGCTTCGCCGCCGGCCGCCCGTTCCGGCTCGGCGGCATCACGGTGCCCCACACCCACGGCCTGGCGGGCCACTCCGACGGCGACGCGGCGCTCCACGCGCTCATCGACGCCCTGCTCGGCGCGGCCGCCCTCGGCGACATCGGCCAGCACTTCCCCGACGACGACCCCCAGTGGCGCGGCGCGGACTCCGCGCGGCTCCTCAAGAGCGTGGTCGAGAAGCTCAAGGCCGCCGGCCTCACCGTCGGCCAGGCCGACGTCACCATCATCGCCGAGCGGCCCAAGATCGGCCACCTGATCGGCCCGATGCGCGCCGCGACGGCCAAGGCCCTGGGCCTCGACCAGTCCGCCGTGAGCATCAAAGCCAAGACCAACGAGGGGATGGGCTGGCTGGGCCGCGGCGAGGGCGTCGCCGCGGTGGCGGTGGCCACCGTGCTCCAGGCGGCGAGCGGCTGATCGACCACCTCGTCCTGTGGCTCGCCGGCCTGCCGCCCTCGGGCGTCTACGGCGTGATCGCGCTCCTGGCCGCGCTCGAGAACATCTTCCCCCCGGTGCCCGCCGATTCGGTCGTGGCCCTGGGGGCTTTTCTCGCGGGCGAGGGCGCGGACGTCACGATGGTCGGCGTCTTCCTCGCCACCTGGATCCCCAACGTCGCCACGGCGATCGGCATGTACTGGGTCGCCCGCACCGTCGGCCGCCGGTTCGTGGACTCCCCCACCGGCCGGCGGCTGCTGTCGCCGGCGGCGATGCGGGTGATCGCGCGCGCCTACCGCCGGCACCACGTCTGGGGGATCTTCGTGAGCCGGTTCCTGCCGGGCTACCGCGCGGTCGTGCCGCCGTTCGCCGGCATCGCCGGCCTCGACGCCTGGCGGGCCCTGGCGCCCGTCGTGGTGGCCTCCGGCCTCTGGTACGGCTTCCTGGTCTGGCTCGCCCACCACGTCGGCAGCAACTGGGACGCGCTCCAGCGGGCTCTCGGCCGGCTGGGCTGGGCGTTCGCGGCCGTCGCCCTCGCCGTCACGTCGGTCCTCGCCGTCCTGCTCTGGCGGCGGCGGCAATCCCATGCCCGCTGACGATCCGGCGGCCGCATTCCGGCTGGAGTCGTTCAGGGACCACCTGACGCTCGAGCGCGGCGCGTCCCGCAACACCGTGGCGGCGTACGGCCGTGACCTCCAGCACCTCGTCCAGTTTCTCGGGTCCCGCGGAACCCAGGTGCCCGAGCGCGCCACCACCCCCCAGCTGCGCGACTTCATCTTCCACTTGAAGGACCTCGGCCTCGCCGCGACCAGCATCCGCCGGCACGTCTCGGCGGTCCGTACCTACTACCGGTTCCTGGTGGCCGAGGGCCACGTGGTGCGCGACCCGACGGAGCGGCTGGCGACCCCCAAGAAGTGGCGCGCCCTCCCGACCGTGCTCTCGGTGGCCGAAGTCGAGCGTCTCCTGGCGGCGCCGCACGCGGACGATCCGCTGGCCTGGCGGGACCGCGCGCTGCTCGAGTTCGCCTACGCGACCGGCGCCCGGGTGTCCGAGCTGGTGGGCATCGGCCTCGGCGACGTGCTGTTCGACGAGGGACTGGCCCGCCTGTTCGGCAAGGGCAGCAAGGAGCGCCTGGTGCCGGTGGGCCGCCGCGCGCTGGGGGCCGTGGCGCTGTGGGCGCGCGAGATCCGGCCCCGGCTGGAGAAGGGCGGGGGACGCGGGCGGCTGTTCCTCAACGCCCGCGGCACGCCCCTCTCGCGGGTCGGCGCCTGGGGGATCATCCGGAAGGCGGCCCGGGCGGCCGGCCTCACGAAGCGGGTCACGCCGCACACCCTGCGGCACACTTTCGCCACGCACCTGCTCGAAGGTGGTGCCGATCTTCGCGCGGTCCAGGAGATGTTGGGGCACGCGGACCTGAGCACCACGCAGCTTTACACGCGGGTGGATCGGGAGTATCTCCGGAGTGTTCATCGCACGTATCACCCGCGGGCCTGAGCGCACGGCTCGCGGCCATCGGTTTCCAGGGCAGTCACACCGTCGATCGGAGAGACGCATGAACCGTCACGTCGCACTTCTCGGCACCGGTCTCCTGCTGGCCGCGGCCGGGCAGGCTCACGCGCAGGCCATCCAGCTGCGCTTCACGCCGACCGTGGGCCAGGTGACCCGCTATCGGATGACCAGTCGCACGTGGACCTCGGCCGACACCAGCGGCGCCGCGGCCATGCAGGCCACGATGTACCAGACCCAGACCGTGCTGCCGATGGACGGGCCCAACTACGTGGTGAGGACCACGTTCGACTCCACCGTGCTGGGCGGAGCCGGCGCCGGGCGCCCCGACATGATGCGCGGCATGGCCGTGACCGTGCACCAGGATCCGCAGGGCCACGTGGTGTCGCGCGAAATCACGCCCCCGCCGGGCCTGCCGGCCTTCGTCGCCAACATGATGACCAAGGGCAATACGAGCAACGGACCCAACAGCCGGACCTGGCCCGAGGGCTCGATCAGCCCCGGCTACACCTGGACCGACTCGATGCCGATGACGGTCGGCTCGGGCCGCAATGCCCGGCAGGTGATGTGTCATCTCACCTGGAAGTTCGATCGCGTGGACCACGAGGGCGGCGCCCGGGTGGCCGTCGTCACCACCACCGCCAGCTCGGCCGCCGGCGAGGCGTGCTCGGGCGGCGGCGAGACGCGGTTCGATGTGGACGCCAGCCGCCTCGTGCGCAGCACGATGGACATGACCGTCAGCGGGCAGACCCACGTGAACACGCTGATGGAAACGCTCCCGTAGCCGGGGCGATGATCTTCGTCCTCGACAACTACGACTCGTTCACCTACAACCTCGCCCAGTACCTCGGCGAGCTGGGCGCGGAGCCGCGGGTCGAGCGCAACGACGCCCTCACCGCGCAGGACGTGCTGGCCGCCGGGCCCCGGGGGGTGGTCATCTCCCCCGGGCCCGGCGTGCCGGAGCGCGCGGGGATCTCGGTGAGCCTGGTGCGGGCGGCGGCCGACGCGGGGCTGCCGCTGCTCGGGGTCTGCCTGGGCCACCAGGCCATCGCCGTCGCGTTCGGCGGCCGGGTGGCCCGTGCGACGCGGCTGATGCACGGCAAGTCCTCCCCCGTGCGCCACGACGGCACCGGCGTGCTGGCCGGCGTTCCCTCGCCGTTCGAGGCGATGCGCTACCACTCGCTCGTGGTCGAGCCGGCGGCGCTGCCGGAGGACCTCGTGGCCACCGCCTGGTCGGCGGACCGGGACGACGACCCGGAGCTGATGGCGCTCCGCCACCGCGAGCTGCCGATTCACGGGGTCCAGTTCCACCCCGAGTCCATCGGGACGGCGGTGGGCAAGGGCATCCTGCGCAACTTCCTGGACGGCTGCCGAACCCCCTAGCGCAGCGCCGGCGGAACGCTTAAATTGCAGCCCCCCACCAAGATCGTAAGTAAGCTCCCCACAATGCTTTGACAGTTGTCGCGCTCCCTGTTAGGTTGCGGTGTGATTCTTGCACGCACGCCCCGCTTCCGTGCACGGCGCTAGGGTCCTGGGAGTCGTTCCGGCCCGGCTCGGCGCGGAGCGGCTCCCGGGCAAGCCCCTGCGGCTGCTCGCCGGCAAGCCGCTGATCGAGTGGGTGGTGCGCAACGCGCAGGAGTCGGGTGCGCTCGACACCGTGGTGGTCGCGACCGAGGCGCGGGAGGTGGTGGCCGCGGTCGAGCGGGCGGGATTCCGGGCGGTGATGACCCGGGAGACGCACGCCTCGGGCACGTCGCGCGTGGCCGAGGTGGCGGCGCTGGTGGAGTTCGCCCCGTACCAGGTGATCGTGAACGTGCAGGGCGACGAGCCGTTCCTGCCCCGCGAGGCGATCCGGGGCGCGGTGGCGGAAGTGGAGCGGGGCGCGGACGTGGGGACCGCGGCGGTGCCGGTGGACGCGCGCGCCGCGGCGTCGCCGAACGTGGTCAAGGTGGTCGTCGGTGAGGACGGGCGGGCGCTGTACTTCTCCCGGAGCCTGATCCCGCACCCGCGGGACACCGGGGCGGCGGCGCAGTACTGGCAGCACCTGGGCGTGTACGCGTTCCGGCCCGCGGCGTTGGCGCGCTGGGTCGGTCTGCCGCCCACCGGCCCGGAGCAGGCCGAGAAGCTGGAGCAGCTGCGGCCGCTGGGCCACGGCATGACCATCGGGGTGGCGCGGCTGGCGGAGCCGGCGCTGCCCGGGATCGACACCGAGGACGACTTGCGGCGCGCGGAGGCCCACCTGAGCGCCAGAGGAGGTCCGTAGCGTGGTGGAGCGCGGCGGGACCAAGCAGCAGGCGACCAAGTACGTGTTCGTGACCGGCGGCGTGGTGTCTTCCCTCGGGAAGGGCATCGCCGCCGCTTCGCTGGGGCGCCTCCTGGCGGACCGTGGGCTGCGGGTCACGATCCAGAAGTTCGACCCGTACATCAACGTGGACCCCGGGACGATGTCGCCGTTCCAGCACGGCGAGGTGTACGTCACCGACGACGGCGCCGAGACCGACCTGGACCTGGGTCACTACGAGCGGTTCATCGACCGGTCGCTGTCGCAGGCCAACAACATCACGACCGGGCGGATCTACCAGTCGGTCATCACCAAGGAGCGCCGGGGCGAGTACCTGGGCTCGACGGTGCAGGTCATCCCCCACATCACCGACGAGATCAAGGGCGCGATCCGCCGCCTGGCGCCGGACCACGACGTGGTGATCACGGAGATCGGGGGCACGGTGGGCGACATCGAGTCGCTGCCGTTCCTCGAGGCCATCCGCCAGTTCCGCCAGGAGGTGGGCCGCGACAACTCGCTGTTCATCCACCTCACGCTGGTCCCGTTCATCGCCGCCACGGGCGAGCTCAAGACCAAGCCCACGCAGCACTCGGTGCGCGAGCTGATGGAGATCGGGATCCAGCCCGACATCCTGATCTGCCGCAGCGAGCGTCCGCTGCCCGAGGAGCTGCGGCGCAAGATCGCGCTGTTCTGCAACGTGGACTTCGGCTGCGTGGTCGAGTCGCCGGACGTGAAGAGCATCTACGAGATCCCGCTCCGGCTCCACGAGCAGGGCCTGGACCGCGAGGTGTGCCAGCGGCTGCGGCTCGACACGCCGGAGCCCGATCTCAAGGGCTGGCGCGAGATGGTGGAGAAGATCCTCCGGCCCAACGACCGGGTGCGGATCGCGATCGTGGGCAAGTACACCGAGCTGGTGGACGCGTACAAGTCGGTGCAGGAGGCGCTGACCCACGGCGGCATCGCCAACAACGTCGGCGTGACGATGGAGTGGATCTCCAGCGACCGGTTCACCGACTTCGACACCGCGACGAAGCTGCTCGCCCCCTACGACGGGCTGCTGATCCCCGGCGGCTTCGGGATTCGCGGCATCGAGGGCATGGTGCAGGCGGCGGAGGCGGCGCGCGAGAAGCGGCTGCCGTTCTTCGGCATCTGCCTGGGGATGCAGGTCGCGATCATCGAGTTCGCGCGCAACGTGTGCGGGATCGCGGACGCCAACTCGTCGGAGTTCGAGGCCGAGTGCGGCAACCCGGTGGTCTCGCTGCTGCCCTCGCAGCGCAACGTGCAGGACCTTGGCGGGACGATGCGGCTGGGGGCCTACGCCTGCCGGCTGCGTCCCGGCTCGCAGATCGCCCGGATCTACGGGATCACCGAGACCAGCGAGCGGCACCGCCACCGCTACGAGGTGGACAACGGGTATCGCGACCTGTTCGCGGAGCACGGGATGCGGCTGACGGGGCTCTCGCCCGACGGCTCGCTGGTCGAGATGCTCGAGCTGCCCGATCACCCGTGGTTCATCGGCTGTCAGTTCCACCCCGAGCTGAAGTCGCGGCCGACGCGGCCGCACCCGCTGTTCGCCAGCTTCATCGCGGCCGCGTACGACGTCCGCCGCCGTCGCGGAGAGGCGTCCGCCGCCGCCCAGCCCGCGGCCGCCCTCTCGTCGTAATGGGCACGGCCGCGGCGGCGCCGTTCGGGCCCGGCCCGTTCCTCATCGCCGGCCCGTGCGTGGTCGAGGACGACCGGCTGAACCTCCGGGTCGGCGAGCACCTCGCGGACCTCGCGCGCCGGCTCGGCATCTCCGTCACCTACAAGGCGTCGTACGACAAGGCCAACCGCTCGCGCCTCGCGGCCGCGCGCGGGCCCGGCCTCGAGGCGGGGCTCGCGGCCCTGGACCGCGTGCGCCGGGCCACCGGGCTGCCGGTCCTGACCGATGTGCACGACGCGTCCCAGGTCCCCGCCGCGGCGGCGGTGGCCGACGTGCTGCAGGTCCCGGCCTTCCTGTGCCGGCAGACGGACCTGCTGGTGGCCGTCGGCGGCGCGGGCAAGCCGGTCAACGTCAAGAAGGGGCAGTGGATGTCGCCGGAGGGCATGGCGGGCGCGGTCGAGAAGGTCCGGAGCGGCGGCGCCCCCGCGGTGGCGGTGACGGAGCGCGGGACGTTCTTCGGCTACGGCGACCTGGTGGTGGACATGCGGAACTTCGCGCGGCTGGCCGCCGCGTGCCGCGCCCCGGTCGTGTTCGACGGCACGCACAGCGTGCAGCAGCCCGGCCAGGGGCAGGGGGGCGCCAGCGGGGGCCTGCGGGAGTTCATCCCCGCGCTGCTGATGGCCGCCGCCGCCGCGGGCGCGGACGGGTTCTTCCTCGAGACCCATCCGGACCCGGACCACGCCCCGTCGGACGGGCCGAACATGATTCCGCTCGCCGACCTCGACCGGATCGTGTCCCGGGCCCTGGACGTCTGGCACACCGCCCGGGGAGGGAGGCCGCATGATTGAGCCGGGCATCGCCCGGCGCGTGCGGCTCGTCGGCTTCGACGTCGACGGCACCATGACCGACGGCGGGCTGTACATCGGGAGCGCCGGGGGCCAGCCGGTCGAGCTGAAGCGCTTCGACATCCAGGACGGCCTCGGCGTGCACCTGCTCCGGGTCGCGGGCCTGGTGGTCGCGATCGTGACCGGGCGCGCGGGCGATGCCGCCCGGCTGCGCGCCGAGGAGCTCGAGGTGGACGATTTCGCGGCCGACGCCGGGGCCCGCAAGCTCGCGGCATTCGAGGCCATCCTGGCGAGGCGCCAGACCCGCTGGGAGGAGGCCTGCTTCATCGGCGACGACCTCCCGGACCTGCCGCTCCTCAGGCGCGTCGGCCTCCCGGTCGCGGTCGCCAACGCGTGCCGCGAGGCGAAGGAGGCGGCGCGGTACACCACCGCGGCGGCCGGGGGGCGCGGCGCCGTCCGCGAGTTCGCCGAGGCCTTCCTGCAGGCCCGCGGCGTGTGGGCCGACGCGGTGCGCACCTATCTCCGGGAGCGGGGCGATGTCGCAGCACGCTGACGCGGCCGGCCACGCGCTGGAGCGGGGCCGCCAGGTGCTGGTCCAGGAGGCGGGCGCGGTGGCGGCCCTGGCCCAGCGGCTCGACGGGCGGTTCGCGGACGCCGTACGGCTGGTGGTGGGGTGCCGGGGCCGCATCGTGGTGTCGGGCGTCGGCAAGTCGGGCGTGATCGCGCGCAAGATCGCCGCCACGCTCACCTCGACCGGCTCCCCGGCGACCTACCTCCACGCGGTGGACAGCGTGCACGGCGATCTCGGGATCGTCGGGCGCGACGACGTGGCGATCCTGCTCTCCAAGAGCGGCGAGACGGACGAGCTGTTCCCGCTGGTCGGGTTCCTCAAGCGCCTCGGCGTGCCGATCGTCGCCATCACCGGCGGGCCGGAGTCGACCCTGGCGCACCACGCGGACGTGACGCTCGACGCCTCGATCGCCGAGGAGGCGTGCCCGCTCGATCTCGCGCCCACCACCAGCACCACCGTGGCCCTGGCGCTCGGCGACGCCCTCGCCGTCGCCGTCTTCGAGGCCAAGGGGTTCAAGGAGGAGGACTTCGCCCGGCTGCATCCGGGCGGCGCGCTCGGGCGGCGGCTCCTGCTGCTGGTGCGGGACGTGATGGTGACCCAGAACCTCCCCACGCTCGGAGCCGACGCCAGCATGCGGCAGTGCGTGCTGTTGCTGGCCGAGCGGCGGGGCACGGTGGTCGTGGTGGACGACCGGCGCGGCGTGGCCGGCGTGGTGACGGCCGGCGACCTCACCCGGCTGATGGAGCGCCGGCCCGACTTCCTGGACGTGCCCGTGAGCGAGGTGATGACCCGCACCCCCAAGCTCGCCAAGCCCGACGAGCTGGGGAGCTCCGCCGTGAACCGCCTCGAGCAGCACGGCATCATGGCGATGCCGGTGGTGGACGACGACGGCCTGCTGCTCGGCATCGTCCACCTCCACGACCTGCTGCGGGCGGGGGCGGGATGAGCCGCGGCGTCTGGCGCCGGGCCCGGTGGTGCGCGGGCGCGCTGGCGGCGGTGCTGGTCGCGGCGTGCGGCGGCACCGACCGCAACGTGGCGGCCACGGGCACGGCCGCCGACAGCGCGGACCAGACGATGTGGGGCCTGACCCAGTACCTGACCAAGGAGGGCGTGAAGCAGGCCTTCCTCCAGGCCGACACCGCGTTCATGTACGAGGCGAGCGGGCGGGTGGACCTGGTCCACGTGAAGGTGACGTTCTACTCGGAGCAGGGCGAGGCCGAGTCCGTGCTCACCGGCAGGACCGGCGCGTACTTCACCCGCACCAACCAGATGTGGGCCCGGGACTCGGTGCTGGTGGTCCGCCTGGCGGACCAGGCGCGGCTGCACACGTCCTACCTCGAGTACGATCCGACCAAGAACGAGGTCCGGACAGACCGGCCGTACGTCGCCGACAAGGGGACGCAGCATTTCGAGGGCGTGGGCTTCGTCTGCGACCCGTCGTTCATCAACTGCAGCACCCAGCACGCGAAGGGCACGGCGGGGCAGCTCGTCATGCCGGCGCGCTAGCATGCGGCCCTGCCTGGTGATCGCCCTGGCCCTCGTGGCCGCGCCGGCGCGGGCGCAGCAGGGTCCGGCCGGCTCGACCTGCAACGTCCAGATCGACTCGAGCCGGCACAGCCAGTTCCACCTCGACAACGGCGCCTACGACACCTTCGCCGGCGGGGGCGTGTGGGCCCACTGCCGCGAGCAGCCGACCCGGATGTACGCCGACTCCGTGGCGTGGTATCCCGGGAACGACCTCCTGTACCTGATGCGCCACGTCCGGTTCGAGGACAGCACCTCGATCCTGAACGCGGACAAGGTGACGTACTACCTGAGGCAGGAACGGCTGTACGCGGAGGGCAACGTCTACACCAAGAACCTGCACACGGGCTCGGACCTGCGCGGCCCGAACCTGGACTACTACCGGGCCGCGCCGCCGCTCCGCGACACGGTCGAGACCTACGCCCGCGGGCGGCCCACGATGCACTTCTACTCCGCGCCCAGCGGCACGCGGCCGGACAGTGCCGAGCCGTTCGTGGTCGTGGCCGACCGCTCGCGGATGCGCGGCAACGACCAGATGTGGGGCGGCGGCAACGTGACCATCGACCGGTCCGACCTGGCGGCCCGGGGCGACTCGGCCGAGCTCGACCTCGGGCACGCCGTCGGCGCGCTGCTGGGCCAGCCGCAGGTGAACGGGACCGGCAACGACGCCTACCACCTCGACGGCAACCGGATCACGTTCCGGCTCACGCCCTCGCACGAGATCCGGCGCGTGATCTCCGCGGGCCAGGCGAATGCCCGGGGCACCGACTGGCGCCTCAAGGCCGACACCATCGACATGACCCTCGATAGCGGCAAGGTCCAGCTGGTCGAGGCGTGGGGGCGGCGGCAGCGGCCCGATGCGGTGTCCGGCCTCCACACCATCGTCGCCGACTCCCTGGACATCCACATGCCCGCCCAGCTGCTGCGGCTGGTGTGGGCCTACGGCCACGCGCGGACCACGACCCGCGACACGACGGTGCGGGAGGACACCACGGCCCGCGACACCACCGCCCGCGACACCACGGCGCGCGATACCACGGCGCGGCGCGGCGCGGCGCTGGTGCGGGCCGACGAGGACTGGATCACCGGGGACACGCTGCGGGCGGACTTCGCCGTCGTCCGCGACAGCGCCGCCACCCGGCCCACCTCCGAGCTGCAGCACATGACCGCGTTCGGGTCCGCCCGGGCGCTGTACCACGTGGAGGCCGCCGACACCTCGGCGGCGCGGGGCCGGAAGGGCGTGAACTACTCGCGGGGACGCCGCATCGACATCGCCACGGCCGCGCACTCGAAGGTCCAGACCGTGGACATCGTCGGGACGGCGGACGGCGTGTACCTGGAGCCGCTGCCGCCGCCCCGCGACACGACCCGGGCGCGCGCCGACAGCACCCGCAGCCCGGCGGCCGACACCACGCGTGCGCGGGCCGGCGCGCCCGGCGCCGCCCCGGACACGGGCGCACCCGCGACGCCGGCGCCGCCGCCGCCCGCGGGCCCGGCGCGACCGCCCGGACGGGGACGACCGTGAGCGAAGCCCTGCTCACCCAGCTGCGGGGCCGCGACCCCTCGATCTGCCTGGCGCTCGCCGCGCTGCTGCGGAGCGCCGACGAGGGCGGCACCACGCCGTTCGGCGCCGCGGCCGTCGCCTACCGCGAGGACTACCTCGCCGCGCTCCGCCGCGCCGCCGGCGACGCCGGCCTCACCGACCCCGGCACGCTGTCGGTGGACGACGTGCGTCGCCACCTCGCGGCGTCCGTGCTGCCGCGGCTCGCCACCGAGGCGGTGATCCTCGACGCGGGCCGCGGCTGGGACGAGAGCGCCGTGGTGCAGTTCCATCCGGAGACCTGGGCCACGCTGGCCGCCGACCGCGAGGGCGCGCGGACGATGCTGCTCGAGACGGCGTGGCAGGGCATGGTCACGCACGACACCGGCGACCAGCCCGCGGCCGTCGAGGGCGAGCCGGCGGGCAGCCTGCTCGAGGCCTTCGGCCTGCGCAAGACCTACAGCCGGCGCACGGTGGTGGACGACGTCGACATCCGGCTCGGGCAGGGGGAGATCGTGGGCCTGCTGGGGCCGAACGGGGCCGGCAAGACCACGACCTTCTACATGATGGTGGGCCTGATCACGCCGGAGGCCGGCCGCATCCAGCTGGACGGCCAGGACATCAGCAGCCTGCCGATGTACCTGCGGGCGCGGCAGGGCATCGGCTACCTGGCGCAGGAGCCCTCGGTGTTCCGCAAGCTCACGGTGGAGGAGAACCTCCTCGCCATCCTCGAGACGCTGCCCATCGGCCACGAGGAGCGGATGCACCGGCTGGAGACCCTGCTCGACGAGCTGTCGATCCGGCACCTGCGGCGCAGCAAGGCCTACTCGCTCTCGGGCGGCGAGCGGCGCCGGCTGGAGATCACCCGCGCGCTGGTGACGCGGCCCAAGTTCATGCTGCTGGACGAGCCGTTCTCGGGCGTGGACCCCATCGCCGTGCACGACATCCAGACCATCGTGGCCGGCCTGCGGCGCAAGGGCATCGGGGTGCTCATCACCGACCACAACGTGGAGCAGACGCTCGACATCGTGGACCGCGCCTACATCATGTTCGAGGGCAAGGTCCAGGTCTCCGGCACCGTCCGCGCCCTGGTGTACGACGACCGGGTGGCGGAGCTGTACCTCGGGCCCACCCTCACCGCGCGCCTGCGGGCGCGCCTGTCGCCGGCCGCGTGAAGACGACGCTCGGCCAGCACACGGTCCTTCGGCAGGACCTGCGCATCAATCCGCGCCTCTACCAGGCGATGGACCTGCTGTACATGCCGCTGCTGGACCTGCAGCAGCACCTCAAGCAGGAGCTGACCGCCAATCCGTTCCTCGAGCTGCTCGAGCCCGAGGAGGAGGAGGAGACGCCCGCCACGCTGGCCGAGAAGAAGGAGGCGTCGGAGCCCGCGGACCGGGAAGAGATCAACTGGGAGGACATCCTCCTCGACGGGTTCGACCAGGGCGACTGGCGCGCGCCCACCGAGGAACGCGAGTTCTCCGAGCCCGTGTCGGTGCAGACGCGCGACCTCACCAGCTACCTGCGCGAGCAGCTGCAGCTGCTGGACCTCACCGACCGGCAGCGCCTGCTGGTGGAGGAGTTCCTCGGCAACATCGGCGGCGACGGGTACCTCTCCGCGACGCTGGAGGAGATCGTCGCAGCCACCAACGGCCTCCAGGAGGAGTTCGCGGCCGAGCGCGAGGCGGCGCCCGCCCAGGCCCCGTACACCCTGGAGGAGGCGCAGGCGGTGCTCGCCGTCGTGCAGACGCTCGACCCGCCCGGGGTCGGCGCGCGCGACCTGCGCGAGTGCCTGTTGCTCCAGCTGAAGGACAAGGGCGAGACGGGCTCGCTGGCGTACCGGCTGCTCGACGAGGCGTTCGACGACCTGATCGCGCACCGCTGGAGCGACCTGGCCAAGCGCCTCGGCCTCGACACGGCCGAGGTCCAGGCGGCCGCCGACGAGATCGCCAAGCTCGATCCCAAGCCCGGCCTGCGGTTCAGCTCCTCCGAGGGCGACTACATCATCCCCGACCTGATCGTCGAGAAGATCGACGGCAAGTACCGGGTGTTCCTCAACGACACCAACCTCCCGCGGCTGCGCCTGTCGCGCGCCTACCAGGAGGTGGCGCGGGACAAGAAGAAGTTCGTCGGCGAGAACCGCGAGTTCATCACCCAGCGCCTCAACAGCGCGCAGTGGATGATCCAGGCCATCGAGCAGCGTCGGCAGACCATGCTCAAGGTGATGAACTTCATCGTGGACCGGCAGCACGACTTCTTCGAGAAGGGGATCGAGCACCTCAAGCCGCTGACGCTCCGCGAGGTGGCCGAGGTGATCAACATGCACGAGAGCACCGTGAGCCGGGTGACCAACGAGAAGTACGTGCAGACCCCGCGCGGCGTGCTGCCACTCAAGTTCTTCTTCTCCAGCGCGCTCTCGACCACCAGCGGCGAGGACGCCAGCGCGCGGGCGATCAAGGCGCAGATCCAGAAGCTGGTGGGCGACGAGACGCCCCACGACCCGCTGACCGACCAGCAGATCGTCCAGAAGCTGCGGGAGCGGGGCGTGCGCATCGCGCGCCGCACCGTGGCCAAGTACCGCGACCAGCTCGGCATCCTGTCGGCCCGGATGCGCAAGCGCGTATGAGCCTCGCCGACGGCCGCGGCCCGGTGCAGGTGAGCGTCCTGGTACCGGCCAAGGACGAGGCGGAGAACCTCCCGGAGTTCGTCGCCCAGGCGGCCGCCGCGCTGGCGGCGGCGCCGTTCTCGGCCGAGGTCGTGGTGGTGGACGACGGCAGCGCGGACGCCACGCCCCGGGTGCTGGCCGAGCTCGGGGCGCGGCACGCCTTCCTCCGCTCGGTGCGGCACCGCACCCGGCAGGGCATCGCGGACGCGCTCCGGACGGCGGGGCAGGCCGCGCGCGGCCAGGTGCTGGTCTTCTATCCCGCCGACCTGCAGTACCTCCCGGCGGAGATCCCCTCGCTGGTGGCGCCGATCCTCGCCGGCGAGGCCGACCTGGTGACCGGCACCAAGCAGGGGCGCTACGAGAAGGCGTTCGTCTCCGGCGTCTACAACCGGCTGTGCCGCTGGCTGTTCGGCGTGCGCGTCACCGACCTCAATTCCGTCAAGGCGTACCGCCGGGAGATCATGGACGCGGTGCCCCCGCGCGCCGACTGGCACCGGTTCTTCGCGGTGGTGGCGAGCGCCGAGGGCTTCCGGCTGGCCGAGCGCCCCGTGACGCTGCACCCCCGCCGCGCCGGCACCAGCAAGTTCGGCATCGGCCGCATCCCGGTCGGCGTGATGGACCTCGTCTCGGTGTGGTTCCAGCTCAAGTACGGCCGCAAGCCGATGCTGTTCTTCGGCGTCACCGGCACGCTGCTGTTCCTGCTCGGCTTCCTGGCCGGCGTCGTGGCGCTCGTCATCCGGTTCGGCTTCGGCGTCGGGTTCCGGCCGCTCCTCAACCTGATCGAGATCCTGGTCATCTCGGGGATCGCCCTGTTCGGCTTCGGCTTCATCGGCGAGATGATGGCGGGCCAGCGCGAGGAGACCCGCGAGCTGAGGCGGGAGCTGGCGCGGCTCCGGGACGAGCGGTCCGCGACCGGCCCGGCGGACGGCGCCGGCACGCGGCCGTGACCCGGATCGCCCCCGGCTCGGAGGAGCTGCAAGGCTTCTACCGCCAGCGCGTCGCGTGGCGCAAGACCGGCGAGGAGCGGATGCGCTTCCGCAAGGCCGCGCGGCTCGCGCGCGTGGCGCCGGACGCGGCGGTGCTCGACATCGGCTGCCGCGACGGCGGGCTCAGGCGCTTCCTGCCGCCGGGCGTCCGCTACCAGGGGATGGACATCACCCCCGAGTTCGCCGGCCCCGACATCGTCGTCCGCGACGTCTCCGACGGCATCCCGTTCCCCGACGCCTCGTTCGACCACGTGTTCTGCATCGAGGTGCTGGAGCACGTGCCCAACCCGTACGGCGCCCTGCGGGAGATGCACCGGGTGCTGCGCCCGGGCGGCGTGCTGGTGCTGTCGGTCCCGAACCCGTACCACGTGAAGGAGCTGGTCTGGAACCTGCTGCGCATCCCGGACCGGCAGGGCCACATCTACGGGTGGACGCGCCAGACCATGACCCGGCTCGGCGAGATGAACGGGTTCCGCCTCGACGGGTTCGGCGGCACGTACCTCCACCCGCCGATCCCGATGTTCGCGCTGCTCGCGCGCTCGATCGTGTACCGGTTCGTCAAGGCGTGATCCCGCCGGGCGCCACCGCCAGCGCCGCCGCCGGTCCCCCGTGAGAATCCTCAGCGTCACCCACAACTATCCGCGGTTCGACGGCGACCTCGCCGGTGCGTTCCTCGAGCGGCTCGCCGTGGCGCTCGTCCACCGCGGCCACGCGGTCGAGGTGGTGACGCCCGCCGACCAGGGCGCGGGCGGGCGCGGCGAGCGGCAAGGGGTCCGGGTGACGCGGGTCCGCTACGCGCCCGCCGGCCGGGAGATTCTGGCGCACCGCGGGACGATGGCGTCCGCGCTGCGGTCGCCGGCCGGCGTCGCGGCGCTGGCCTCGCTGGTCGCCGCCCAGGCGCGCGCCCTCCGCGCCGCCGCCCGCGCCGGGCCGCCGGTGGACGCCGTGCACGCGCACTGGTGGGTCCCCGGCGGCGTCAGCGCGTGGCTGGCCCGTGCCGGCGGCGCGCCGTACGTGGTGACGCTGCACGGCACGGACGCCGAGATCCTGCGCCGGTCGGCGGCGGCCCGGGTCGCGGCGCGGCGCGTGCTGCGCGGTGCCGCCGCGGTGACCGCGGTCTCGTCCTACGTGGCGCGGCGGGCGGCGGAGGTCGCGGGTCTGGCGCCCGACGTGGTGCTGGTGCAGCCCATGCCGCTGGACGTGGACCGGTTCTCGCGCGCCAGCCGCGGGGGCGGGGGCGTCGTGACCGTGGGCCGCCTGACCACGCAGAAGCGCCTCGACCTGCTGCTCGACGCCGTCGCCGCGTTCGGGCGCCGGGGCCGCCCGGCTTCCCTCCTGATCGTCGGCGACGGCCCGGAGCGCGGGCCGCTCGAGGCGCGGGCGGGCGCGCTCGGCATCGCGGACCGGGTGCGCTTCGCGGGCCGGCTGGAGCCGTCGCGCGTGCCAGAGGCGATCGGCGACGCGGACGTGTTCGTCTTCACCGGCGTCGGGGAGGGCTTCGGCCTCGCCGCGGCCGAGGCCTTCGCGCTCGGCATCCCCGTGGTGGCCACGGAGGACGGGGGCGGCGTGACCGAGATCGTGCCGCGCAACGGGCCGGGCCGCGTCGTGCCCGCGGGCGACGCCGAGGCGCTCGCCGGCGCGATCGACGAGCTGGCGTGCGACCCCGCGGCGCGGCCGCTCGCCGCCGAGCTGGGCGCCCGGCTGAAGCGCCAGCTGGCGCCGGATGCCGTCGCGGCGCGCTTCGAGGAGCTGTTCGGGCGCCTCGCGCGGGGAGGCCGGCGTGCCTAGACGCTGGCGCCTGGCGCTGGAACTGGTCGTGGCGGTGGTCGTCGTCGCCCTGGTCGCCCGGACCATCGCCGCCAACTGGGACAGCTTCCGCGCGCTGCATTTCACGCTCGTGCTGCGCCCGGCCTGGCTGGCGCTGTCGGTCGTGAGCCTCGCGCTGGTCTCGGCCCTGCAGATCGAATCGTGGCGGCGCCTGCTGGCGGGCTGGGGACAACGGCTACGGTTCGCCGCCGGGGCGCGGATCTGGTTCCTCGCCAACCTCGGCCGCTACGTCCCGGGCAAGGTGTGGAGCGTGGCCGGCATGGTCGTGCTCGCCGAGCGGGAAGGGGTGCAGCGCTGGGCCTCGGCGGCCTCGGCGGTCGCGGTGCAGGCGGTCGGCATCGGGACCGCGGCGGCTCTGGTCGCGGCGGCGACGCCCCACGCGTACTCGCCGGTGCGGGTGGCCGCGGCGGCGCTCCTGGGGCTCGGCACGGTGGCGCTGCTGGCGTGGAAGGGTGCGCTCCCCAGGGTCGGGCGCCTGGTCGGGGCCGCCGGCGAGTGGCGCGCGCTCCCGGCGGGCGCCGTATTCGCCGGCGCGGCGCTCACCCTGCTCAGCTGGGGCGTGTACGGCTTCGCCTTCTGGGCCCTCGGCCGCGGCATCGGGCTGCCGCCCGTGCTGCCGCTGGCCGACGCTGCGGGCGTGTTCGCCCTAGGCTACATTGTTGGCCTCCTGGCGCTGTTTGCGCCCGGCGGCATCGGCTTCAGGGAGGCGACGTTTCTGGCGCTGCTGACCCCGTACCTGGGTGGCGGAGGGGCGCTGGCCCTCAGCCTCGCCTCGCGCCTGGAGCTCACGTTGACCGAGGCAGCGGCCGGCCTCGGAGCGCTCGCGCTCGGCGGCCGCAAGGGAAGGGAGTCGCTTGAACGCCGACCCTGAAACGTCCGCGGCAGGCTACGCGCCGTCGCGGCCCACGCTCGTGGCCACGGGCTTCTTCGTCCTGTGGGTCGCGATCCTCTCGCTCCCGATGCTCGCGGGCGGCTGGCTCGCCGTGGCCCGCTGGAGCGACCAGTACGCGGCCGGCTACGCCTTCCGCACCTGGGGTGCGGAGCAGCTGCGCCGCACCGGGCACGTGCCGCTGTGGAACCCGGAGCTGTTCGGCGGACTGCCGTTCGTGGGCGCCCTGCACGGCGACATCTTCTATCCCACCTCCTGGCTGCGCCTGCTCTTCTCGATGCCCACGGTGATGGACCTGGGCTTCGTGATCCACTACGTGGCCGCGGGCCTGTTCACCTACCTGCTGCTCCGGCGGCTGTCCGTGCCGTGGATCGGAGCGGTGGTGGGCGGCATCGGCTACCAGCTCTCCGGCCTGATCGCGTCGTACCCGCTGCCCGGACACGACGGCAAGCTGTTCGTCTCCGCGCTGCTCCCGCTGGCCTTGCTGGCGCTGGTGCTGGCCCTCAGGGAGCGGCGGTGGAGCGGCTACGCGCTGCTGGCGGTATCGGTGGGCCTCGCCCTGCTGAGCCCGCACTTCCAGATGACGTACTACCTGCTGATCGCGGCGGGCCTGTTCGCGCTGTACCTCACCTTCGGCGAGCCGGGTGAGCGGAGCCGGTCGGCCCGGCTGCGGGACCTCGGGCTGGCGCTGGCCGCGGTCGGGCTCGGCTTCGCGCTCTCGGCCATCCAGGTGCTGCCGTTCGTCCGGTACCTGCCGTTCTCGCCGCGCGCGCAGGGCTTCCACGGCTTCGAGGGCGCGACGAGCTACGCCGTGCCGTGGGTCCACGTCCCGGAGTTCTTCCTCAAGCTCTTCACCGGACTCCAGTCCACGTACTGGGGCCCCAACGGCCTCAAGCTGCACTCGGAGTACCTGGGCCTGCCGGTCGTCGCGCTCGCGGTCCTCGGGGCGGCGTCGGCGCGGCGCCGCCTCGTCCTGTGGCTCGGCGGCATCGGCCTGCTGTTCCTGCTGATCAGCCTCGGCGCGGGGACGCCGTTCTACAGCGTGTGGTGGGCGGTCATGCCGTACGTGAAGGCGACCCGCGCCCCCGGCATGGCGTTCTACGTGGTCGCGCTGGTGGTGGCCCTGCTGGCGGGCCTGGGCGCCGCGCGGCTGGAGCAGAAGGAGGGCGCGAAGCACGTCCGGATCTGGCTCATCGCCGCCGGGGTCGCGCTGCTGCTGGCCCTGGCCGGCGCCTTCGGCGAGATGGCCTTGTCGTACGCTCGCGCGCACGAGCCGGCCACGGGCCTGCCGATGGTGCAGGCGGCCGAGGCGGGGCAGTCGGCCATCCGGTGGGGGGCGGCCAGCAGCGCCGTGGCCCTCGCCCTCGCCGCGGCGGTGGCGCTCGCGTGGCTCCGGGGACGCCTCTCCAGCCTGGCGTTCGGCGCGCTGCTGGTTTGCGTCATCGGCACGGACCTGTGGCTCAACGCCCGCTTGTACTGGCAGTACACCGCCGCGCCGCCGGCCCTGTTCCGGCCGGACCCCGTGACCCAACGCATCAAGCAGGCGCCACTGCCGTTCCGCACGCTGGACTTCTACGGCATCTACGGGGCGCAGGGCGTCGCGTTAATGGCGTTCGACATTCCGGAGGTGCTCGGCCACCACGGCTTCGAGCTGAACGCCTACGACCAGCTGCTGGGTGGCCAGAACGAGTGGCGGAACCTGCAGCGCAGCCTGGCGCTGTGGGACCTGCTGGCGGTGCGGTACGTCGTCTGGCCGGCGGAGGACCAGCAGCTCGGGGAGAACGCCCCGTTCGCGCGGCGCTACCACAAGGTGCTGAGCGCCGTGGTCACGTCGGGCGGCGTCACCGCGGACCTGTACGAGCGCACGGACTCCGTGCGGTACGCCCGGGTCGTGCCGGCGGCCGTCAAGGCGCAGGACGCGCAGATCGTGCCGGCGCTGATGAACCCGCGGTTCGACATCGATCGCCTGGTGCTCGTGCCGCCCGACGCCCCGGTGGCGACGCCGAATCTGGACTCGATGCCGCCGGCCATGGCCAGCCGGGCCACCTTCACGGCCTGGGCGCCGGGGCTGATGACCATCAATCTGGATCCCGTGCCCGAGCACGACGCGTTCGTGGTGATCAGCGAGAACTGGTACCCGGACTGGCACGCCACCGTTGACGGGCGGGACGCGCCGGTCGAGCGCGGGCAGGGTACCCTGCTCACCGTGCCCGTCCCGCGCGGCGCCCGCGTCGTGCAGCTCCGGTTCGCCAGCCGGAGCTACCAGGTGGGGAAGGTCGTCAGCCTCGCCTCGCTGGTGGCGGTCGTCGTGTTGCTCGGCCTCCCGCTCGTCCTCAAGAGGCGCGGTGGCTGAGCGCGCGCTGGTCATCATCCCGACCTACGACGAGCGGGAGAACCTTCCCAAGATCGTCCCGCAGATCTTGCAGCAGGATCCGCGGCTCGAAGTGCTGGTCGTGGACGACAACTCGCCGGACGGCACCGGGAAGCTGGCCGCGGCGCTGGCCGCCGAGGACCCGCGGATCCACGTGCTGCACCGGGCGGGCAAGCTCGGGCTGGGCACCGCGTACGTGGCCGGCTTCCGGTGGGCCCTCGAGGCCGGCTACGACTACGTGTTCGAGATGGACGCCGACTTCTCGCACGACCCGCGCCACCTCCCCACGTTCCTGGCGGAGATCGCCGACGCCGACCTCGTCATCGGCTCCCGCTACCTCAACCGCCGCGTGACGGTCGTCAACTGGCCGATGAGCCGGCTTATGCTGTCGTACTTCGCGAACGTGTACGCCCGCCGGGTCACCGGGCTCAGGCTGTGGGACTCGACCGGCGGGTACAAGTGCTACCGGAAGGCGGTGCTGGCCGAGATCGACCTCGACCAGGTGCGCTCGAACGGCTACTCGTTCCAGATCGAGATGTCGTTCCGCGCCTGGCGGAAGGGCTTCCGCATCCGGGAGATCACCATCACGTTCAGCGACCGCAGTGAAGGCCGCAGCAAGATGTCCGGCAGGATCGTGCGCGAGGCGGTATGGATGGTCTGGCGGCTCAGGTGGTGGGCGCTGGTGGGGAAGGTATGAAGCCCGGCACCGTCTTCTACAAGATGTCCGGCTCCGGCAACGACTTCGTCATGTTCGACGGCCGCCACACCACGGCGGAGGAGCTGACCCGCGAGGCGATCGTGGCCTTGTGCGACCGTCGGCTGGGCGTCGGGGCGGACGGCGTCGGCCTCCTTGAGCCCCCGCCCCCCGAGGGCGACGGGGTCGACTTCCGCTTCCGGTTCTGGAACCGCGACGGCTCGGTCGGCCCGATGTGCGGGAACGGCGCCCTGTGCGCCACGCGGCTCGCCGTCATCCTCGAGTTCGCCAGCCCGGACGCCGAGATACGCTTCTCGACGCCGGCCGGCCTCCATCGGGGCAGGGTGGTGGGCACCCGCTCCGAGATCGCCCTCCCGGACTGCCCGGCACCCACGGCGGCCCCCGAGGTCCGGACCCTTCCGGGCGAAGGCTGCCCGACCCTGGTCCGGCCCTCGGTCCCGCACCTCGTCCTGACCGTGGACGACGTGGAGACGGTGGCCGTGGCCGATCGGGGCCCGGCGCTTCGGTCCGACCCGGCCACAGGGGACGGCGGGGCCAACGTCAACTGGATGTCCCCCCGAGGGGACGGCTCCTGGAAGATGCGCACCTTCGAGCGAGGCGTCGAAGGCGAAACCCTGGCGTGCGGGACCGGGGCGGTCGCCTGCGCCCTGACGCTGGCCAGCCAGGGCCTCGCCAGCTCTCCCGCCCGCCTGTGGACCAGATCCGGCCTCCCGCTCGACGTCGCCTTCGACGCGGGACCTTCAACAGCCTCGTCGATCCGCCTCACCGGCGAGGGGAGACTGGTCTTTCGCGGCCTCTCCGGCTCGCTGCCAACCGACTGTCCCACCGACGGTTAGCAAAGGGCGCCCGAATTTCCACAGTTACAAACAAATCAACTTAACATAACATATCTTATACGAAGTCAGCGTGGCGTGACAGTGCCGTGTAGATGCGGCGCTTTTCCGAACCCACTCGACGCCGACTCAGAGCGTTTCGACGTCCCCGCTACAGGCCGCCAGGCGCCGCACGGAACGCCGCGCCCGGCTCCGGCTGGCGTCGCCGGAGCGATGCCGTCTGGCCAGCTCGGCTGAGCCGTGGATCGTACGCCGCAAGCCCGCGATCCTGCGGCCCGAGGCGCGGACACCGCCCCAGCAGTCGCGCCGGGACGCCTCGGACCGGTCCGGTGTGGGTGGCCGGCCGAGCGCCCGACGGCCACGAGTCCGGTGGGCCGGGCCCTCGGCTAGCCTCCATTGGCCCGGTCGGGGTGCCGGCGTGAAGCAGACCCCAGCCTCGCCGAAGCCGACGGGCTTCCAACCCGTGCCAGCCGGCACGGGTCTCAGGCTGTCCCGGGGCTCCCCCGAAAGACCAGATGCGGCAAGGGAAATCTGGTACCCGGCCCAGCGAGAGCCAGGTGGGGGTTCAAGTCATTTCTCGACAGTGTCCAGAACCTCAAGACTCCGAAGCTGTTGGAGGATCTCAGCCTCCAGGTTATCGAACGCCCGGCCGAACGCCTCGTGGACCGCGTCCTGCTTCCGGAGCGCGGGGCCCTCCCTCGCCGCCTCGGGCCGCTTCCTCGCCTTCGCGAGGTCATCGCGCTGCTGCCGGATTTCCTTGAAGCGCCTCAGCAGCTCGAGGACCCGCGCCGCCCGGTCCTCGACGGTGCCGACGAGCATGGTGGCGGCCACGCGGTCGGCCCCCACGCCGTGAACGAACCGGAGGTGGCCGTTGAGCCCTTGAAGCGTCATCCGGCGCGAGCACTGGGGGCACGCCACGATCTTCTTGCCTGGCCGCATGAGGGCGAATTTGCCCGTTGAGTTCTCTAAAGTCAAGATTCTTAGAGATTGTCGCGCCATCGCGGCGCTTATCCACACGATCCGGCCCGCGTTGCGCCGTCGCGTCAAAACCAGCCGATCTGTGGTCCCTGCGCACCAGGTTTCGAATCCGCCCATGGCCGCAAGCCGCTGGCGAACAACAACTTAGGAACTTCTCCGGCCGGCGCACGAGACGTGCGGAAGGTCACTTGAGTTACGGTCAATACGGTCACAGTGCTCCACTCGAGCGGCGTCGGCGGTACACGCTACGAGCTGGGCACGCTCGGGTCGCGCTCGCATGTGGAGGCCGCATGATCCGCCCACGGCTCATACAGGATCTTCGGGCAGCGATCGACAAGAGCAATTACTTCGTGGCCGATGACTTCCACATCGACACGGAGAACACCAAGGACCAGTCCAGCAACCTCATCGTCAGGTACCGCTTCAACGAATCGTATTACCTCGTCGCGGTCGTTCCCCTGTCCGCCAGCAACGGGCCGTGGTTCGAGATCAGCATGACCGTGAAGCCGGGCTCGATCGCCGACACCGAGGTGCTGACCGTGGGCGCCTGGGACCAGGTGGTCCAGGCGACGCAGAACTGGCTGGCCCGGATCCACGAGGAGCTGCAGGCGGTGCCGGTGGCTCGCGACCTGGCCATGCAGGCCCAGGAGCTCGAGGACCTGCTGCGGAAGTTCACCGACCTGCCCGACGAGTACTTCTCCAAGACCGAGACGGCGGACATGGAGGCGCGGCTCGAGCAGCTCGAGGCGCGCATGGAGGAAGGCCTCCGCGACCAGATCGAGGACCTCGGCCTGCTCAAGTTCAAGACCATCGGGATTCGCCAGGACATCCGCACGCTGAAGGAGACCCTGCCCTCGCTGAAGAAGCAGAGCTGGGCCGGCAAGCTCCTGGTGCGCGTCAACGGCTGGATGCGCGATCCGGACAACCAGCGGGTGCTGAAATCCGGGCCCGAGGTTGCGCGGACCTTGCTGCTCAACGGCACCCCGGTCAAGCCGCGGCCCCGCCGCAGCTGGCCGAACTGGTTCCAGCCCCAGCAGCAGGCCGTGCAGGGCGCCCGGCCTCAGCCCGAGGTCTGGGACCCGCCTACGCTCATGGGGACGAGGGTGAAGCCGCCCGACACCGCCACGGGCGCGTTGCCGGCCGCCGGCGACTAGGGCGGCCGCCCGCGGGCGCGGCCAGGGTCCAGGCCGGCGCCGCCGCGGCTGCAGCGGCCCGGCTCAGCCCGCTCTCTGGTCGCCCGGCGGCTGATCCTTCGCGGCCGGCCCGGTTCCGCCCAGCTCGCCGAGCCGGACGCGCGCTTCCGCGGCCTGGTTGAGGGTGCCGAACTTCGCGATCACCTCGCCGTACACCTTCCGGGCGCCGGCCGAGTCGCCGGCGGTGGCGAGCGTCCGTCCGGCGTCGAGCAGGTTCTGCGCCTTGAGGAAGTCGTAGGGCGTGGTCTCGGAGGCCTTCTGGTAGGCCTCGGCGGCGTCGTGGTACTTCCGCTGCTGCTCGAGCCCGGCGCCGAGCAGCGACCAGGCCGAGGCCAGGATGTACGGCGGGTGGCTGCCCCGGACGAACGCCCGGAGCGACGTCACCGCCTGTTCGACCTGGGCACCGCCCTCCACCAGCCGCACCTGGCCGAGCATCACGATCCCCTCGTCGGCCGACTTCGTGCCGCCGTAGCGGTCGATCAGCTGGCTGAGGTCGTACGCCGCGAGCGGGAGGTCGCCGGCCTCGGCGTCGCCCCGCGCCTTGGTGAGGGCCTGCGCGGCGAACAGCTCCTTCCGGCTCTGCGAGATCACGTACAGCCAGGCGGCAGCGGCCACGATCACCACCGCGCCGAGCGCGAGCGCCACGTCGCGCTGGTGATCCTTGATCCACTGGCCCCAATCGCGCCCCGCGGAAGAAGTCGAACCGGACGGGAGCGGCGTACCTGACGAAGCGGTCATCCCTTCCCCATTCCCCACGATGGTCGGCCCTCGCGGGCCGTCGCCGTTGACACTGATGGCACGGCCGAGACGAGTTCGGCAGGCCCGGCCGGCAGCCTCTAATTCTAGTCCCTTCGACCGGTCGCGAGGAGCCCCCGAGACCTCGAATGGCTGGCGCCTCGGCCTCCTGCTCCAGTGCCCCTGGGGTGACTCGAACACCCGACCAACGGTTTAGGAAACCGCTGCTCTATCCATGCTGAGCTACAGGGGCCAAGCCCGTTAAGCTTCGTCAGCCGCGAACCCGTTCTCAAGCCCGACCGGACAACCAGGAATGAACACGGCAGGCGATGAGTCCTGTTCGCCTTTGCACGTTAGTGACTGATTGTGAACGACTTACCATCCACAAGCTCATGTGGAACATCGGAGCGGTCGAGGCGGACAATCCGCGCACCCGGGGGTCCGGCGGACAGCCTGGCATCCAGCGCATCGATCGTTGCGGCCCGCGCCAGGCCGACCACCTCGACCGAGCCGTCGTCCAGGTTCCGCACCCAGCCGCGCACGCCCAGCGACTGCGCGACGTTGAGCACGAACCAGCGGAAGCCGACCCCCTGCACGCGGCCGACGATGACCCATCGGCGCCCAACGAGGTCGCCCGTCTCCCCGCCGGTCATGCCCCGGCGCCCTTCCCCACCGGCCCGGCGAGCTGGCGCTGCCGGCGCCGGTGCCAGATCACGTAGCCTGCCACCAGCACGGCCACGACCGGGATCAGGATGACGACGGCGCGGTTCGAGTACGCGTACACCAGCTCCCGGTTGAACGCGTGGCGCTCCTTTCCGATCACCCATCCGATGACCATCAGGACCGCCCACCAGATTCCGGCGCCGGTCCCCGTGTACGCGAAGAACCGGCCGAGCGGCATGCGGGCGATGCCGGCCGGGATCGAGATGAGGTGTCGCGCGACCGGGAACAGTCTCGCCACGAAGACCGCGATGGGCCCGTGCCGCTCGAAGAAGCGCTCGGTGCGCTCGAGCGAGTGCTCGCTGACCAGCACCCACCGCCCGTACCGCACGAAGACCCACCGGCCGAGCCGGGCCGCCACCCAGTAGTTCGCGTAGGACCCGATCAGGCTGCCCAGGATCCCGCTGGCGAGTGCGAGCGTGAAGCTCATCTGGCCGGTGGCGGCGAGGTAACCGGCCGGCGCCATCACCAGCTCGGACGGCACGGGGATGATCGAGGACTCGATGGCCATCAGCACCACGATGCCCGGATAGCCGAGCTGGAGGATGGTGCCCACCAGCCACAGCAGGAAGCGCTCAACCATCGAAGCCGAACGTTCCCAGGAGCGGGACGAAGCGCGCGCCCGCGAGCCGGGTCCGCGTCGCGCGGCCGTTCACCTGGCGCACCAGCGTCAGGGCCTGGTCGGCCCGCTCGCCCAGGGGCAGCAGCATCCGGCCGCCGGGCGCGAGCTGCTCCAGGAGCGGTGCGGGCACGTCGGGCGAGGCCGCCGCGACGACGATGGCGTCGTACGGCGCGTAGTCGCGCCAGCCGAGCGTGCCGTCGCCCAGCAGCTGCGAGACGTTCGTCACGCCGGCCGCCTGCAGGGCGGCGCGTGCCTGCTCGGCCAGCAGCGGCACGCGCTCGACCGAGAAGACCTGCGCCACGAGGCGCCCCAGCAGCGCGGTCTGGTAGCCGGAGCCGGTGCCGATCTCCAGCACGCGGTCCGCCGGCGCCAGCCGCAGCGCCTGCAGGCAGCGCGCCTGGGTCGAGGGCTGGCTGATGTTCTGGCCGTGGCCGATGGGGAGCGCCGCATCGTCGTACGCGCGGGCGCGGAGCGCGGGCGGCACGAACAGGTGCCGCGGGACCTCGAGGACGGCGGCGAGCACGGCCGGATCGGTGACGCCCCGGCCGCGCACCGTCTCCACCAGCCGCTCCCGGAGGGCCGCGGGAGCGTCGCGGCCGGCGGCGCTCACTCGCCCAGCCGCCACGAGCGCACCACCTCGAGCAGGCGGTAGTTGGTGAGGTCCACGTGCAGCGGGGTCACCGACACGTAGCGGTCTTCCACGGCCTTGAAGTCCACGTCGTCGCCGCCGGTCCAGTCCAGCCGGCCACCGCCGATCCAGAAGATCTCCCGCCCCCACGGGTCCTTCATCCTCGACAGCGACTCGGCGTAGATGCGCTTGCCGAGCGTCGTGACTCGCACCCCGCGGACCTCGCCGGCCGGCACCGGCGGCAGGTTGACGTTGAGCAGCATGTCCGGCGGGAACGGCTTGGCCTCGACGATGCGGCGCAGCAGCCGCTGCAGGAGGTCGCGGTAGGTCGGGATGAGCTGGTAGTCGTGGCCGGCGAACGAGACCGCGACGCCGGGGACGCCGAGGATCAGGCCCTCCATCGCCGCGGCCACCGTGCCCGAGTAGAGGACGTCCTCGCCCATGTTGGGGCCGTGGTTGATGCCGGCGACCACGAAGTCGGGCGCCGGGGCCAGCAGCGCGCCGAGGGCGAGCACCACGCAGTCGGTGGGCGTGCCGTCCACCTGCCAGCGGTCCGGGCCGCGCGCGATGGGCCGCAGCGGCCGGTGCAGCGTGAGCGAATGGCTGGTGGCGCTCTGCTCGCGGTCCGGCGCGACGCAGCACACCGGAGCGATGGCCGTGCAGACGTCGATCAGGACGTCGAGCCCCAGCGAGTGCAGGCCGTCGTCGTTGGTGCAGAGGATCTTCATCGGTAGCCGGACTCGTGGCCCAGGAGGACGGGCCGCCAGTGACGCAGGAACACCGCCGCGAGCGCCAGGGTGTCGGCGCCGTAGCGGAAGTGGCTCGCGGCGCCCCCGTACACCGTGGGCACCTGGACGGCGGCGATCCGGAAGCCGCGCCGCGCCGCGAGGAACAGGAACTCGGTCTCGTACTCGTAGCGGCCGCCGGCCGGCCGCACCACGTCGGCGACCTCGCGCCGCATCGCCCGGAAGCCCGACTGCGAGTCGGGGACGGCGAAGCCGACGGCGCGCGAGAGCAGCGTGCTGGAGAGCCAGTTGGTCACCCGGCGGCCCAGGGGCATCGCGCCCTCCCGGGCGCGGGCGCCCACGACGAGGTCCGCGGCGCCGGCCGCGATGGGCGCCAGCAGGGCCCCGATCGCCTCGGGCGGGTGCTGCCCGTCCGCATCGAGGGTGACCACGGCGGCCGCGCCGGACCCCACCGCCGCCGCCAGGCCGGTGGCGAGGGCGCGGCCCTTGCCGAGGTTGGCGTCGTGCCGCAGCACCACGGCCCCCGACGCTTCGGCCGCCTCCGCGGTGCCGTCGCCGGACCCGTCGTCCACGACCAGGACCAGGGCGTCCGGGTCGCGGCGCCGCACCCGCTCCACCACGCCCGGGAGCGTGCCGGCCGCGCGGAAGGCGGGGATCACCACGGCGAGCGAAGGGGGAGGCGCGGCGGCCCCTCGCCCGTCACTCACGAGCCTGCGCCCGGTCGCCGTCGAGGATCTTGAGGATCCGCTCCAGCTCGGCCCTCAGGTCCCGCACCGTCTCGAAGGCGAGCGCCTGGCGCGCCTCCGGCTTCAGCTCTCCCGTGCGGCGGTACTGCTCGATGCGCTGGCGCGCGCCCTCGATGGTGTACTTCTCGGTGTAGAGCAGGTGCTTGACCAGCATGATCAGCTCGATCTCGCGGCGCTGGTAGACGCGGTTGCCGGAGCGGTTCTTGGCGGGATTGAGGAACCGGAACTGGCTCTCCCAGTACCGGAGGACGTGCGGCTTGAGGCCCGTGAGGCTGCAGACTTCGCCGATCGAGAAGAACTCCTGTACCGGATCCGCCACGGTCAACCCCACGTCTCGCTCTTCAGCGAACGCTCCATGAGCTGTCCGATCGCCTGACGGAGCGGCTTGCCCTCGAACAGGACGCACACCACCTCGCGCGCGATGGGCAGCTCCACGCCGGCCTGGGCGGCCAGCTCCACCGCCGCGCGCGCGGTCTCGACGCCTTCCGCCACCGACAGGCGCCGCGTCCGCACCTCCTCCAGCGATCGCCCCTTCCCCACCTCGACCCCGAGGCTCCGGTTGCGCGACAGCGGCCCGGTGGAGGTGAGCAGCAGGTCGCCCATCCCGGCCAGGCCGGCGAAGGTGGCCGGCCGCGCGCCCAGGGCGACGCCGAGCCGGGTGATCTCGGCCAGGCCCCGCGTGATCAGCGCGGCCCGGCTGTTGTGCCCCAGGCCCAGCCCGTCCAGGATGCCGGCCGCGATGGCGACCACGTTCTTGAGCGCGCCGGCCAGCTCCACCCCGGTCACGTCGGCGTTGGTGTACAGCCGGAAGTGCGGCACGCCGAGGGCGGCCTGCGCGCGGCGCGCCGTGGCGTCGTCCGCGGCGGCCACCACGGCGGCCGTGGGCTGGCGCTCGTACACCTCCCGCGCGAACGTCGGGCCCGAGAGCGCCGCGACCGCGGTGCCCGGCGGGAGCACCTCGCCCAGCACCTCGGACATCCGCCGGTGCGTGCCGGGCTCGAGTCCCTTCGACGCCCCGATCACCAGCGCGCCCGGCGCGATCCCCGGCGCCGCCGTGCCGACCACCTGCCGCACCGCGTGCGACGGCGCGACCGAGAGGACGAGCGCCGCGCCGCGAACGGCGGCGAGCGCATCGGTGGTCGCGGTCAGCGAGGGCGCCAGCGGCGCGTCCGGCAGGAACAGATCGTTCCGGTGGCGCCGGTTGACCTCGTCGGCCACCTCGGGCTCGTGCGCCCACAGGACGACCTCGTCGCCCTTCGCGCACAGCAGGTCGGCCAGGGTCGTGCCCCAGCTTCCGGCGCCGAGCACCGCCACCCGCGTCACGGCGCCGCCGGCCCTCGCCGCCGGAAGCGCGCCTCGGTGCCCGCGAGCAGCCGGCGGATGTTGCTCCGGTGGTTGAAGATCACGAACAGCGCCACGCAGCCGGCGACCCAGAACGCCGTGGCGCGGCTCGGGTAGAGCAGCCGCACCAGGAACGGGAACGCCATCGCCGCGGCGATCGAGCCGAGCGACACGTACCCCGTCGCCGCCACCAGGCCGATCCACACGACCGCGGCGGCCCCGATCGCCCCCGGCAGATACGCGAGGAACACGCCGGCCGCGGTGGCGACGCCCTTCCCTCCCCGGAAGCTCACGAACGGCGAGAACACGTGGCCCAGCACCGCGGCCGCGCCCACCACCAGCGCCCACCACGACGGCTCGTGCGTGAGGGCGTGGTAGACCAGCACCGGCACCGCGCCCTTCGCCACGTCGAACGCCCCCGCCGGCACCGCCGCCTTCCAGCCCAGCAGCCGGTACAGGTTGGTCGCGCCGAGGTTCTTGCTGCCGTGCTGCCGCAGGTCCACGCCGGCCATCCAGCGCGCCACGAGATACGAGCTCGGCACCGCCCCGAGCAGGTAGGCCGGCACCAGCCAGCCGAGGTGGATCCAGGTGAGCCCCATCAGGCCGCCGAGGCCCGGCGGCGGCGCGTGAAGCGCAGCCGGATGGGCGTGCCATCGAACCCGAACCGGGCCCTCAGGCCGTTGATGACGAACCGCCGGTACGACTCGGGGATGCCGTCCGGGTTCGAGGTGACGATCGCGAACGTCGGCGGCTCCTCCCCGATCTGCGAGCCGTAGAGCAGCTTCACTTCCGAGCCGCCCACCTGCGGCGGCTGCCGTTCCGCGATCATCTCCTTGATCGCGCGGTTCACCTCCGCGGTCTGCACCCGTCCCTTGCGGGCGTCCGCCACCTCGACCACGGTCGCCAGCACCTTCTGCACCCGCTGGCCCGTGAGCGCCGACAGGTACACGAACGGCACGTCGGCGAGGAACGGCGCGCGCTCCACCGCGCGCTTGCGGCCCGCCTCCGCGGTCTTGGTGTCCTTCTCGACCAAATCCCACTTGTTGACGGCGACCACCAGGCCGGTGCCCGCCTCCCACGCCTGCGCCGCCACCTTGAGGTCCTGGGTGTGCAGCCCGTCGGCCGCGTCCACCACGATCACGCACACGTCCGCCCGCTCGATCGCGCGCTGGGTCCGCAGCAGCGCGTAGAACTCCACGGCCTCGTCGATCTTGCCCCGACGCCTGAGGCCGGCGGTGTCCACCAGCGTGAGCGAGCGGCCGCCATGGACGAGCGTGCTGTCGATGGCGTCGCGCGTCGTGCCGGGCTCGGCCGCCACGATGTGCCGCTCCTCGCCCAGGAGCCGGTTCACCAGGCTCGACTTTCCGACGTTGGGCCGGCCCACCACGGCGACGGCGATCGCGTCCTCCGCCTCCTGGGCGGACCCGGTCGGCAGCGCCGCCGCGACGACGTCAAGCAGGTCGCCCACGCCCTTGCCGGTGGCCGCCGAGACGGCGACCGGGTCGCCGAGCCCCAGCTCGTAGAAGACGAGGTGGCGCGTCTCGCGGGCCAGCGCATCGGCCTTGTTCGCCACCAGGACCACGGGCTTGCCACGGCCCCGCAGGTACTCCGCGATCTCCTGGTCCGCGGGCGCGGGCCCGACGTCCACGTCCACCAGCAGCAGCACCACGTCGGCGGCCGCCACCGCCATCTCGACCTGGCGCCGGATCGCCGCGTCCATCGGCTCGTCGGACAACGGGAGGAAGCCGCCCGTGTCCACCAGCCAGAACGTGCGACCGTTCCACTCGGCCTTGGCGAAGTGGCGGTCGCGGGTGGAGCCGGGGCGCTCGTCCACGATGGCCGCGCGGCCGCCGACGATCCGGTTGAAGAGCGTGGACTTGCCCACGTTCGGCCGGCCGATCAGGGCCACCGTGGGCGCGGTGGCCCTCGGGGTGAGGCCAGATCCAGCGGGCGGCGCGACGGACGCCTCCGCTGCGGGTCGGTGCGCGTCCCGCGCGCTCACGCCGCCGCCTCGACGCCCAGTGCGTCGGTGAAGTGATACGACAGCTGGACCGGCACCGGCGCGGCAGCCGCCAGCGAGGCCAGGGACAGATCGTCCACGAACACCCCGTCCTCGTTCACCGCCTCGGCCGGCAGCAGGGCCAGGTCGTAGCCCGGCCGGGACGCCAGCGCCCCGCCCAGGTCCGCCCCGGCCAGGAGGCCCGCGGTGGTCACGCTGGGGCCGAAGTACGTGTTCTCCACCGCGACGCACTCGAACCGGCCGCCGGTCGCGCGCGCGAGCGCCTCGAGCACGGTCGGCATCAGGGGGCCCATCGCCGTGCCGGTCAGCACCAGCACCCGCCGGTCGGTCATGTCCGGCAGGCCGTGGGCCTCGGCTGCGATCAGGCTCTCCAGCCAGCGCACCGACCCGACCCCGTTCTCGACCTGCTCGAAGCCGTCGTACGCCGCGGCCGGCGGGAA
>DATJUT010000024.1 GCA_035502185.1 Gemmatimonadales bacterium | reverse complement strand
CACCAGGTACATCGCCAGCAGGACGGGCGCGGTCGCGTTGATCGTCATGGACGTGGTCACGCGGTCGAGCGGGATCCCGTCGAACACGCGCGCCAGATCGTCCACCGTGTCCACGGCCACGCCGACGCGGCCGACCTCGCCCGCCGCAAGCGGATGGTCCGAGTCGTAGCCCATCTGGGTCGGGAGGTCGAAGGCCGTCGAGAGCCCGGTCTGCCCCGCGGCCAGCAGCTCGCGGAACCGCGCGTTGGTCTCTTCGGCCGTGCCGAAGCCCGCGTACTGGCGCATCGTCCACAGCCGGCCGCGGTACATCGACTCGTGGATGCCGCGCGCGTACGGGAACGCGCCGGGCGCGCCGAGCCGGCCGGCGAGATCGGGCGGCGCGTCGGCCGGCCCGTACACCGGCCGGACCTCGATGCCGGAGCTGGTGCGGCGCTCGTTCACCGGTCGCCGCGCAGCATGTCCTCGGCCAGGCGCACGTCGTCGCGGCTGCCGACGAACAGCGGCGAGCGCTGGTGCAGCTCGAGCGGCTCGATGTCGAGGATCCGCCGGCGCCCGTCGCTCGCGTAGCCCCCCGCCTGTTCGCACAGCATCGCCAGCGGCGAGCACTCGTACAGCAGGCGCAGCTTGCCCTGGGGCGAGCGGGTGTCGGCCGGGTAGCAGAACACGCCCCCCGCGATCAGGTTGCGGTGGAAGTCCGCCACCAGCGATCCGATGTAGCGGGAGGTCTTCGGCTCGTAGCCGCAGTCCAACCCCTTGTAGCACTTCATCAGCGCCTGCACCCGCGCGTCCCAGCGGGGGAAATAGCTCTCGTTGACGCTGTAGTACTTGCCGTGCTCCGGCGTCGTGATGCTCGGGTGGGAGAGCAGGAACTCCCCGATGGTCGGGTCGTACGTGAACCCGTGCACGCCCTGGCCGGTGGTGTACACCATCATGGTGCTCGAGCCGTAGAGCACGTACCCCGCAGCCACCTGCTCCCGGCCCGTCTGCAGGCAGTCGCTCAGCACGCCGGGGCCGCCGTCCGGGCTGAGCCGCTTGTGGACCGAGAAGATCGTGCCGATGGAGACGTTGACGTCGATGTTGGACGACCCGTCGAGCGGATCGTAGAGCACCACGTACTTGCCCGCCGCCTGGCCGGGCGGCGTCGGGATCGGCTCCGCGTCCTCCTCCGAGCCGATGAGACAGACCCGCCCGGTCCTCAGCAGCGCGTGCTTCATCGTGGCGTTGGCGAACTCGTCCAGCTTCTGCACCACCTCGCCCTGCACGTTGATCAGCCCCGCGCTGCCGATGATGTCGGCGAGGCCGGCCATGCGGACGTGGCTGTTGATGATCTTCGCGGCGAGGGCGATGTCGTACAGCAGGTTGGACAGCTCCCCCGTGGCCTCGGGGTGCAGCTCCTCCTGGTCCAGGATGAACCGCTCGATCGTGATGACGCGTGCGAGCTGCGACTTCACGGCTGCCCCCGCGTGAGGGTGAACGTCGTGTCGCGCGGCCCGGCGTATGCGTGCACCGCCCTGCCGTCCGTTTCGACCGTCACCGTGCCCGCGGCGTCGGTGCGGAACACGTTGCAGCCCGCCCCCGCCAGCGCGGCCACGGTCCCCGGATCGGGCTCGCCGTACCGGTTCGGGCCGACGGAGATAATGCACACTTTCGGCGCCACTTCCGCCAGCCAGGCGGGGCCGGTGGCGGAGCGGCTGCCGTGGTGCGCCACCTTGAGCACCGTGGCCGCCGGGATCCGGCCGGCCACGTCCGGCGCTCCCTCCATCGCCAGGCCGGCGTCGCCCGGGAACACCGCGCGGAAGTCGCCGTATTCGACCGTCAGCACCACCGAGTTCTCGTTCGCCGGCAGCCGGCGCTCCATCCACGCGCTGTCGGGGTGCCAGACCCGCAGCAGCACGCCGTCCAGCTCGAGGCGGTCCCCGGCGCGCGCCGGCCTCCAGCGGCTCCCCGCCTGCGCCGCGGCCGCGAGAAACCGGCGGTATCCCGCCGTCGCCCGCGGCTCGCCGGGCTCCAGCACCAGCTCCGGATGGAAGTTCCGGATCACCGTCGGCATTCCGCCGAGGTGGTCGGCGTCGCCGTGCGAGGCCACGGCCAGTGCCAGGCGAGCCACGCCGCTGCGGCGCAGGAACGGCGTCACGACCGAGGCGCCCGCGTCGAAGCCGAGCACCCGGGGGCCGCCGTCCACCACGATCCAGCGGCCGCCGGGCGTCACGATCGCCGCGGCGTCGCCCTCGCCGACCGCGAGAAAATGTAGCGCGAGCCACCCCGGCCTGAAACCCGACGCGCCCTGCGGAACGAGCGGCCACCACACGGCGGCGCACGAGGCCAGGGCGGCGGCCGTCGCCGCGCGCGCGAGGAGGGCCCGCCGCGCCGCCCCGCGGCCGGTGCGTGGAACCGGCCGCAGCACCACGAGGCCGAGGGCCCCGAGCAGCGCGGCCGCGAGCAGCCGGCGCTCGAACGGGACGGATGCCAGGGGCAACGCGCCCGCCAGGCGGGCCACTCCGTCCATCGCGTCGAGGCCCGCCGCGGCGGCGCCGGCCACCAGCGGCGCCGCGGCCGGCAGCGCCGCGGCCAGGACCAGCGTGACGGCGAGCGAGGGCACCACCAGGCCCACCAGCGGCACGGCGAGCACGTTGGAAACCAGCGCGGCCGGCGCCATGGTGCCGAAGCCGAGCACGCTGAAGGGCGCGGTGGCCAGCGTCGCCCCGCCCGAGACCGCGGCCAGGGAGAGCGCGCCCGCAACCCGGCGGTTCCGCGGCAGGGAGTGCTCGCGGCGCAGCGCCGTCCACGCCCGCGCCGCCGCCACGCAACCCCATGCCCCCGCGAACGACAGCCACGGGCCGGCCTCCACCACGGCCCAGGGATCGAGCGCCGCGACCGCCAGCGCCGTGGTCGCGAGCGGCGTGAAGGGCACGACCGGACGTTGCCTGAGGCGCGCCAGGGACCACAGCGCCAGGAGTCCCACCGCCCGCAGCGCCGGCGGCGGGCAGCCGAGCAGGACGACGTACGCGCCCACCAGCGCGGTCGCGGCCGGCCGCCGCGCCCCGTGCCGCACCCGCGCCGCGCCCAGCACCAGCAGGAGCGCCGCCGCCAGGATGCCGACGTGGAGTCCGGAGATCGCGAGCACGTGGGCGAGGCCGGCGCGGGCGAACCGCTGGTGGACCTCGGTGTCGAGCTGGTCGCCGGTGCCGACGGTGAGCGCGGCGGCGAGCGGGGCGCGGGCCGGACCGAACAGCCGGACCAGGGCGCGCTCGGCCGAGAGCCGCAGGCGCTCGCGCGGGCCGGCCGGCAGCGCGAGGGGCCGCACCCGGCGCGCCACCAGCCGGCCCAGCCGCTCCGGGCGCGCCGGCCAGGAGGAGGCCACGCGCGCGCCGCTCCGGTGCCACGTGCCGACCACCACCGCCGCGGTCGAGGGCGGGGCGGTCCCCGCGGGCCAGGCCACCGTCATCCGGCCCGCGCACGCCGCCGGCCACCGCACCGTGACGCGCGACGCACCGCCCGGCGGGGCGAGGTCCCACAGGCCGACGACCAGCGCGACCCGCTCGCCCTCGCGCCACTGCGCCCGGCAGTCGCGGGAGGCGTGGAGCGCGGCCGCCGTGCCCCACGCGATCCCGGCCGCCGCCGCCGTGAGCGCCGCGGCGGCGGCCGGCCGGCGCCGCCACGCCGCCATGCCCGCGACGGCGACCAGCGGCGCGAGCGCCCAGCCGAGCCGGAAAAACAACAGGCCGGCGAGGTCGCCGGCCACGAAGCCCACGGCACACCACACGACGGCCGGCATCCTACTGCCGGCCGCCGAGGCTCAGCGCGCCGTTCGCCGACTCCGGGCGTGCCGAGGCGAATCGCCCACGACGCGGAACGCGTCCATCAGCGCCACCGTCACGTCGGCCTTGCCCTGGTCGGCCTCCATCTGCACCTCCGAGAGCACCTTGCCCGTCAGGGTCGCCACGTAGCGGGGCGGCAGCCGGTTGAGCGCGTACACGAGAATGTCCTCGCGGCACAGCGGGCAGCCGCAGGCATCCGGGACGTCCGGCAGCAGGTCCTCGTACTTGCGCGCCACCACCGCCTCCAGGACGTTCTTCATCGCTCGCCCCCGTGGAGCACGGCCTCGACCGCGACCGCGCTGAAGGTTGCCCCCGTGGTCCCGGTGAAGCGGACCGTCCGATAGCTCCCGATCCACTCGACCGGACCGTCGAAGATGGCGACGCGGTGCTGCCGGGTGCGCCCCTGCAGAGCCGCGCCGCGCCGCGCCGCCTGCTCCACCAGGACCTCGTGCGTGGTGCCCACCAGGCCGGCGTTCCGCGCCCGCGCGGTGCGCCGCACCGCCGCGATGAGCCGCTCCAGCCGCTCGGCGGCGACGCCGTCCGGCACCTCGTCGCCGAGCCGGGTGGCCGCCGTGCCCGCGCGGGGGCTGAACCGGAAGGTGAAGGCGTCGTCGAAGCCCACCTCGTCCACCAGGGCCAGGGTCGCCGCGAAATCCGCCTCGCTCTCGCCCGGGAAGCCGACGATGAGGTCGGTCGTGAGGGCCAGGCCCGGGATCGCGCCGCGCAGCCGCTCGACCACGGCGAGGTACTGCTCGCGCGTGTACCGGCGCAGCATCCGCCGGAGCACCGCGCTGCTGCCGCTCTGCGCCGGCAGGTGGACGTGCTCGCACACGGCCGCCACCTCCGCCATGGCCGCGACGACCCGCCCGGAGAAGTCGTTGGGATGCGGGCTGGTGAACCGCAGCCGGCGGACGCCCGGCACGGCTCCCACCGCCCGCAGCAGGTCGGCGAAGTCGTGCTCGCCGTCGTGGTACGAGTTGACCGTCTGGCCAAGGAGCGTCACCTCCGACACGCCGCGCGCGGCGAGCCGCTCCGCCTCGCGGACGACGTCGGCCAATCTCCGGCTCCGCTCCGGCCCGCGCGTCATCGGAACTATGCAGAACGTGCACCGGTAATCGCAGCCGCGCTGCACCGTGATCCAGGCCGAGGCCGCGCTCTCGCGGTCGGGCACCACGTCCTCGTAGTGCTCGGCCGCCCGCAGCGCCGTGTCGGCCGCGCGCTCGCCCTCGCGGGCGCGGCCCACCAGCTGCGGCAGCTGCCGGTAGGCGTCGGGGCCCGCGACGAAGTCCACGTGCGGCGCCCGCTCCAGCAGGCGCTCGCCCAGCCGCTGCGCCATGCAGCCCACGACGCCGAGCACGTCGCCCGCGCGCTTGGCGCGCTTGAGCTCGCCCACCCGGCCCAGCACCCGCTGCTCCGCGTGATCGCGCACCGCGCAGGTGTTGACGATCACCACCTCGGCCTCGTCCACCGACCGGGCGCGCACGAACCCCTCCCGCAGCAGCACGCCGGCCATGAGCTGCGCGTCGGCCGCGTTCATCTGGCAGCCGTAGGTCTCGATGAAGAAGCTCGGTGCGGCGCTCACGCCGCCTCCGCCCACAGCGCGGACCCGCGCGACACCAGCCGCGCCGCGAGCCGCGCGCGCCCCAGCGCCCAGGGCGCGTCGGCCGGCACGAGGGCCGTGAGGTAGTCCTCCGTCACCGCCTCGCACACGCCGCCGCGACGCGACTCGAGCACCAGGTCGGCGTGCGCGCCCGCGCGGCCGGCGCGGTGCGCCGCCTCCCGCGCGGCCCCGAGGGCCCGGAGCTCCGCGGCCCGCTCCCGCGCCGCGGCGGGCTCGACCGGCGGCCCGAGGCGGACCGCCGCCGTGCCCTCGCGCTGCGAATAAGGGAAGACGTGCAGGTAGGTGAACGGCAGCGCCTCGAGCAGTCGCCGGGTCGCGTCGTGCGCGGCGGCCGTCTCGCCCGGAAAGCCGACGATCACGTCGGCGCCGAGCCCCAGGGGCGCGACGCGCTCCGCCAGCCGCTCGATCGCGGCGCGGTACGTCGCCGCGGTGTACCAGTGCCGCCCCATCCGCCGCAGCAGCGGGTCGCTGCCCGACTGCAGCGGCGCGTGGAGGTGCGGCGCGAGGCGCTCCGGCGAACGCGCCATCAGCTCGACGAGCGGCGCGTCCACCTCGGTGGCCTCGACCGACGAGAGCCGGTAGCGTACGTCGGGCACCCGCTCGACCAACAGCGCCGCCAGCGTCGACAGCGTCCACCGCCCGCCCAGATCCCGCCCGTAGGTGCCGATGTGCACGCCGGTCAGCACGATCTCCGCGTGCGACCGCGCCAGGTCCGCGGCCTCGCGCACCAGCGCCTCCGGCTCCCGCGAGCGACCGCGCCCGCGGGCCAGCACCGTCGCGCAGAAGGTGCAGTGCTCGTCGCAGCCGTCCTGGATCTTGAGCCACGCCCGGGAGCCGGCGGCGAACCGCCGCAGCCCCGGCGCCCCGCCGCCGCCGACGCCGAGCGCCCGGGCCACCGCCTCCGCGTCGGCCCCGCCGACCACCCGGGCCACGTTGGGCAGCGCCGCGATGCGGCCGTCGTCCAGGGCGGCCGCGCACCCCATCACCACCGTCCGGATCGCCGGATTGCGCCGTGCCAGCCGGCGCACCAGCGCGCGCAGCTTGGCCTCGCCGACGTGCGTCACCGTGCACGAGTTCACGACCGCCGCGTCGGCGGCTTCGGGGGCGTCCACCACCGCACAGCCCGCGTCCTCAAGGCGCTGGCGAACGACTTCCGTGTCGTACTGGTTGGCCTTGCAGCCGAAGGTGTGCAGCAGGACGTTCACGGGCGGATGGTCAGGCCCACGTACGCCGTCGTGAAGTGCTCCACCAGGTCGCCCGCCGTGCGGCTGCCGATGTCCAGCCCCACGTCCACGGTGGCGCGGCCGCCGGCGGTGTCGAAGCCGAGGCCGCCCGTGACGGCGCGCTCGCCGAGCCTGGTGCCGGCGCTGTCGGCCGGGAACGGGAGCTGCCGCCACCGGACGCCGCCGCGCAGGGCGAGCGGCTTGCCGGCGAACCGCAGGAACGTCACCTCGGCCCCGATGCCTCCGCTCCAGACGTCGCGCGAGCCTCCCCTCCCCGCGGCGGTCAGCGCGCCCGCCGCCGCGCTCCAGCCCGCGTACCCGACCGTGCCTGCGACCAGGAGCCCCGTGACCGGCACCCAGCTCGCGCCCCCGTTCACCTCGACCGGCATGCCAATGTGCATCACCGAATCCGGGGAGGCGGCCCGCAGGCGGCCGTTGAGCCGCACGCTCACCCCCGCCAGCACGCTGTGCACGGGGCTCGCCAGCGCCCCGAACGAGATGCCCACTCCCCGGTACGACGAAACCTGCTGCTGCGTGAAGGGCAGGTAGGCCGAGTCGACGGGGAACTGGCGGCTGACGCTGGTCTGGGTGGAGCCGGTGAGGACGTGCAGCCCGACCCCGAGGACGACGCCGCGCATGCGGTACGCCATCGCCAGGCGGAGGTCGCTGATGCCGCCCACCGACCGCGTCTCGTCCTGGGTCGCGACCGGCGCACCCCGCAGCGTATCGATGCCCGCCCGCGACACGCTCCAGTTCCGGTCGAGGTAGTCCGACACGGTCGCGCCCAGCACGATCCGGGGCCCGACCGCGCCGGCGACGCCGAGCAGGGGAAAGCGCGTCGCGCTCAGCGTCGTGGACCCCGACCCGCCGTCGAAGCTGTGGAACGAGCCCGCGCCGACCGCCCAGCCGGCGGTGCCGTGCCACACCGCGAGGGACGCGGGGTTGACGGCCGACGCGCCGTCCACCGGCGCCAGCGCGCCGCCCATCGCGGCGCTGTAGGCCGAGAGGCTGCGATCGAGGAAGCCGAGTCCGCGGATGCCGAACACGGAGTCCTGCGCCGCCGCGCGCGAGGCGCCGGCGAGCGCCGCGGCCGTCGCCACGGCCAGGCTCAGCGGCCGCGGCCTCACGGCAGCCCGAAGGAGTACGGCTTCACGTAGGTGACCCGCAGCTGCGGGCCGTTCGCCCCGCCGGCCCGGCCGAAGAACCGCGCCTCGCCGATGATCGAGCCCTCGGGGTATGCGCGCAGCATCAGGACCCGCGGCGTCGAGTCGCCCACCGTGGTGCCCCAGAAGCGGAGGATCGGGGCGATGTCCACGCCGACCGGGCCGGTCTGGCCCTGCGCGACCTTCACCAGGCCGCTCACCGCCGAGTCCGGCCACAGCACGGACTTGACCCCGAAGTCGCGCACGATCGGCTCCGCGATCACGTAGAAGCTGTCCCCCGCGAAGCCGCCCACCGGACCGGTGGTGGTGAGCAGCAGGGTGGCCCGGACGACCGCGTTGGAATCGAGCACCACCTTGGGCAGCGACAGGCGCACCAGCGCGCGGGCGGTGGGGATCCCTCCCAGCGTGATCACGCCGGCCGTCGGCTGGGACGGGTCGGGCGACATCACGAACAGCCCCGGGTTGGGCGACAGCGCGAACGAATGGCGGAGGCTGTCCAGCGGAGCGCGCGCCTCCACGAAGTACGTCAGCGACGGCGCGACCGTGCTCAAGTTGCCCGACCCGAGGGTCAACGCCGTCTTCCCCGCCGCCACGATGGCGAAGCCGAGGGACACCAGGCCCGAATCGGCGGCGGGGATCGGCAGGCTGTCGGCGATCTTCGCGCTGAGCGTATCGCCCGCCTGCAGGGTATCCGGAATCGGGATGGTGTCCACCAGCTGCGAGTCGGCGAAATACGGCTGGATCGAGGCGTAGGTCGCGGCCGTGTCGAGGTGCCCCGGCAGGCGGTACACCAGCAGCCGGAGCTGCTTGACCGCGGTGTCGCGCTGGTTGATGTGGAACGACAGGAGCACGCTGTCCTGGATGCCGGAGTAGGCCGTGTCGCTGCCCGGGTACCAGACGGTGTCGAGCTTGTCGAACTGGACCAGGATGACGCTCCGCAGCGAGTCGAGCGTCGAGGCCAGCAGGTACGACGCCTCCCGCACCAGCACGTAGCCGCGCACGCTGGTGTCCGACACGTCCGCCGTGGTGAGCAGCGTGTCCGCGAGCTGCACGTTGCTCGAGGGGCAGAGCGAGGGGCACTTGCCCGGCGTGCTGAGCTTCTCCGAGCACCCGACGACGGCTGCCAGCGCCGCCGCGACCGCCGCGCTACGCCAGGCGGACATTCTTCCCGTGCGCCTCGAAGCTGTCCACGATCGCCATGATCACCGCGTCCACCGGCCGGTCCTTGGTCACGCCCGTCTGGCGTGCCGACGAGCCCGAGGCGTACAGCACGACCTCGCCCGCCCCGGCGCCCACCGCGTCCACCGCCACCACGTAGCCGCCCTCGCTCTTGAGCTCGGGCGACAGGTTCTCGACCACGAGCAGCTTGGTGCCCGCGAGCGACGGGTCCTTGCGGGTCGCCACCACCGACCCCACGACGCGGCCCATCTTCATGCGCCCTCCGGAAGGCTCTCGCCGGTGAAGGCGTGGGGGAGCAGCGCGTCGAGGCGCCAGGTCGCCTGGCCGCCCCGGGCGCCGACGGACACGATCTCCAGCGCCCCGCCGAACTCCACCAGCATCTGGCGGCACAGCCCGCACGGCGCCACGGGCTCGGCGGCCTCGCTGGCGATGGCGAGCCGCCGGAAACGGCGGTGGCCCGCGGCGACCGCCGTCACCAGCGCCGTGCGCTCGGCGCAGATCGTGCCGCCGAACGAGGCGTTCTCGACGTTGCAGCCCGCGATCACCGTGCCGTCCTCCGCCTCGAGCGCCGCGCCGACGCGGAACCGCGAGTAGGGCGCGTAGGCCCGCGCCATCGCCGCCCGCGCCGCCTCCAGGAGCCGGTCGCTCACGGCGCCGCGAGGGGCTCCGGCCGGCCCGTGTGCGTCCCTCGCGCCGCCCGCTCGATGCGCCTCGGCCATCGCCGGATCATCCCAAGATCTCGCGCAGGAACGAGGTTCCCGCCCCGAGCGGCCCGACGCCGAAGTACTCGGCCGCCGTCTGGCCCAGATCCGCGAAGCTGGCGCGCTCGCCGAGCGGCACCGGCCGCACGTGCGGGCCGCAGACCAGCAGCGGCACGTTCTCCCGCGCGTGGTCGGTCGACGCCGAGGTCGGGTCGTTGCCGTGGTCCGCGGTCAGCGCGAGCACGTCCCGGTCGCGGAGCAGCGGGAGCAGCCCCGCCAGCTCGCGGTCCAGCTCGAGCAGGCCGCGGTGGAAGCCCGGGACGTCGTTGCGGTGCCCCCAGCTCTGGTCGAACTCGATCACGTTCACGAACACCAGCCCGGAATCTACACGCTGCAGCGCCTCGCGAATAAGCCGGTAGGCGTCCGGATTGGTCGGGGTGTGGGTCGAGGTGATGTTCCGCCCCGCGAACAGGTCGTCCACCTTGCCGATCCCGTGCCGCGGAATGCCCCGCTCCGCGAGGCGGTCCAGCAGGGTCGGACCGATCGGGTCGAGGGAGAAATCGCGCCGGTTCGCCGTGCGCTCGAACGCGCCCGGGGTGCCGACGAACGGCCGCGCGATGACCCGCGAGACCCCGTGCCTCCCGGTCAGCATCGCGCGCGCCTCCCGGCACGCCTGGTACAGCTCGGCCAGCGGAATCAAGGCCTCGTGCGCCGCCACCTGGAAGACGGAGTCGGCCGAGGTGTAGACGATCCAGTCGCCCGTCTCGAGGTGGCGCGCGCCCAGCTCGTCGATGATCCCCGTGCCCGAGGCCGTCTTGTTCCCGAGCACGCCCCGGCCGGTGCGGTGGGCGAACTCCTCGATCACCTCGGGCGGGAAGCCCTTCGGGTAGGTGGGAAACGGGCGCATCACGGGCAGGCCGCACAGCTCCCAGTGGCCGGTGGTGCTGTCCTTGCCGGCGGCGGTGGGACGCATCAGGCCGAAGGCGGCGCGGGGACGCTCGACCACGGCCACACCCTCCAGCGGGCGGATGCAGCCCAGTCCCAGGCTCTCCAGGACCGGGACCTTGAGCCCGCCCACGCGGCGCGCCACGTTGCCCAGCGTGTCGCTGCCCGCGTCGCCGTAGGCGGCGGCGTCGGCCGCCTCGCCGATGCCCAGCCCGTCCAGCACGATCAGGAAGAAGCGGCTCACCGGTACACCCTCGTCACCCGGCGCCCCAGTCCGGTCAGGATCTCGTAGCTGATGGTGCCGGCCGCGGCGGCGAACTCGTCCAGCTCGACGGCCGCGGCGCCGTCGCTCCCGATCAGGGTGGCGATCGCGCCGGCCGCAGGCGCCTCGGGCGCGGCGACCATCGTGAAGTCCATCGTCACCCGGCCCGCGAACGGCAGGCGCCGGCCTTCCACCAGGGCCGTGCCGGCGTTCGACAACGCGCGCGGCACGCCGTCGGCGTAGCCGGCCGCGATGGTGGCGATGCAGGTGCGCGCTCCGGCGGGAGCGCGCCAGGTCGCGCCGTAGCTCACCGTCTCGCCGGGCTCCAGCCACCGCGTGGCCAGCACCCGGGCCCGCCACTCGACCACCCGCCGCGGCTCGTGGGCGCCGGCGCGGCCGCCGTAGAGGAAGATGCCGGGGCGCACGAGGTCCGCGGCCGTCCCCGGAAAATCCAGGATCGCCGCGCTGTTGGCGGCGTGCACCAGCGGCGGCCGCCGCTCGAGCGTCGCCAGCGCGGACTGGAAGCGGCGCCACTGCTCCGCGACCGACGCCGGCGCCTCGGCGGGCGAGTGGAAGTGCGTGAACACGCCCTCGAAGCCCGCGGCGTCACGGAACCGCGCCGCCTCGGCGCCGAACGCCTGCCATGGCAGGCCCCAGCGCGCCATCCCGGTGTCCACCTCCACGTGGAACGGCCGGCCGGGTGCGAGGTCGAGCCACGCACAAATCTGCTCCACGCTCCCCAGGGCCGGGGTGAGGCCGTGGCGCGCCACCAGGTCCAGCGCGTGGGACTGCGGGCCCATCACCAGGATCGGGCGGGTGATCCCCGCCTCGCGCAGCTCGCGGCCCTCGTGCGCCGTCGCGACCGCGAAGCCCCACGGATCCACGGCCTCGAGCGCGCGCGCGACCGGAACGGCGCCGAGTCCGTAGGCATCCGCCTTCACGATCGGCAGCAGGCGGCTGCCCCGGGCGCGCGCCGCGATGGTGCGGGCGTTCGCGACGACCGCCCCCAGGTCCACTTCGACCCAGGTGCGGGCGGGGGCGGGGGCGTCGGCCGCGGTGGTTTGCTCTGGCATCACAAACTGAGTACCGTACCCGGGCGGGAGGCTAAATGCAAGACGATTCGGCATTTGGGTCGTGTCTCGACCTGGTGCGCGACCTGCGCCGCCGGTGCGATTGGGACCGCGCCCAGACGCGGGAGACGCTGCGCCCGTACCTCCGGGAGGAGGTGGCCGAGCTCGACGAGGCGCTCGCCGCCGGCGACGAAGAGCGGATCGCGGCCGAGCTGGGCGACCTGCTGCTGCATCTCTGCTTCCAGCTGGTGATCGCGGAGGAGCGCGGCAGCTTCGCGCTGGCCGACGTGACCGGGGCGCTGGAGCGGAAGATGAAGCGGCGCCACCCGCACCTGTTCGCGGGCGAGCCGAAGCCGCACTGGGAGCGGGTCAAGGCCGAGGAGCGGCGCCACGAGGCCGCCGCGCGCGGCGAGACGGTGGGGCACCTGGGCCACCTCCCGCCGGGCCTCCCCGAGCTCGAGCGCGCGTTCCGGTTCCAGGAGCGGGCCGCGGCGGTCGGCTTCGACTGGAGCGACCTGGCCGGGCCGCTGGCCAAGCTCGAGGAGGAGGTGCGCGAGGCCCGCGAGCACCCCGAGGCGGAGATCGGCGACGTGCTGTTCGCGGCGGTGAACGTGGCGCGCAAGGCGGGCGTGCATCCCTCGACCGCGTTGCGCGGCGCGACCGAGAAGTTCGCGCGGCGGTTCCGCGCGCTGGAGCACAAGGCCGCCGAGCGCGGCGTGGAGCTGGGCCGCGCCGACCTGGCGGCCCTGGACCGGCTGTGGGACGAGGTGAAGGCGGCCGAGGCGGCGGCGTGACGCCGGGCGGGCCGCAGCGGCGCGGCGCCGCCGGCCACCGCTAGGGCGTGATGCGGTAGATCGTGCGCGGGAAGGCGATCGCCTCGCGGATGTGCTCGAGCCCGCAGATCCAGGCCACCGTGCGCTCGACGCCGAGGCCGAAGCCGGAGTGCACGAAGGTGCCGTACTTGCGGAGGTCGAGGTACCAGCCGTACGCGTCCTCCGGCAGGCCCTGCTCCCGGATGCGGGCGAGCAGGCGGTCGTAGTCGTCCTCGCGCTGGCTGCCGCCGATGATCTCGCCGTAGCCTTCGGGCGCGAGGCAGTCGTCGCACAGCACGGTGCGCGGGTCGTCCGGGTTCTCCTTCATGTAGAACGCCTTGGCCGCCCGCGGGTAGTTGTAGACGAACAACGGCCGTTCCCGGTCCGCGACGAGCAGGGTCTCGTCCTCGGCCCCCAGGTCCGCGCCCCACGTGATGGAGGAGCCCTTCGCTTGGAGCAGCTCCACGGCCTCGGTGTACGACAGGCGCGGGAACGGCGCGACGATGCCGGCGAGCCGGGACGTGTCGCGCTCGAGCTCCTTCAGGTCCTCGGCGCGGCGGTCGAGCACGCGGGCGACCACCGCGGCGAGGAACTCCTCCTGGAGCCGGATGTTGTCGTCCGAGGTCGCGAACGCGACCTCGGGCTCGACCATCCAGAACTCGGTGAGGTGGCGGCGCGTCTTGGACTTCTCGGCCCGGAACGTGGGGCCGAAGCAGTACACCTTGCCGAGGGCTGCGCAGGCGGCCTCGACGTACAGCTGGCCGGTCTGCGCGAGGTACGCTTTGCCGAGGTCGAAGTACTCGGTACTGAAGAGCGTGCCGCCGGACTCCCCGATGCTGCCGGTCAGGATCGGCGTGTCGACCAGGAAGAAGCCGCGCGCGTGGAAGAAGTCCCGGATCGCCTGGATGGTCTCGTGACGGATCCGCATGACGGCCGCCTGGCGCCGGCTGCGCAGCCACAGGTGCCGGTGATCCAGGAGGAACGGCGTCCCGTGCTCCTTGGGCGTGATCGGGAAGTCCACGCTCGGGCCGAGGATCGCGAGGTCGCGGACGGCCAGCTCGACCCCGCCCGGCGAGCGCTGGTCGGCGCGCACCTCGCCCACCAGGCGGACGCAGGTCTCCTGGGTCAGGGACTGGAAGCGCTGCCAGGCTTCCTCGGGCACGTCCGCCTTCGCGAGCACGCCCTGGAGGTAGCCGGTGCCGTCGCGGATCACGACGAAGGCGATCTTGCCGGACGAGCGCGTCGTGAGGACCCATCCCTGAACGGCGACCGTCGAACCGATGGAAGCGGGGAGCGCGGAGATTTCCTGGCGGGTCGGCATAAGGCGTGGCGGGTGATTCTAGCCGCGGCGCTGGTGTCCGTCAACGCGTGCGCGCCCGTGAACCGCCTGGCTCCGGCGTCGCAGGAGCGCCGCTGGACGACGTACCTCGGCTCCGAGCGGCGCGCGAACGCGACCGCCGACACACTGTCCGCCGACCCGGCGCCGGCCTGGCGCATCGACGTCGGCCGCGGCGTCGTGGGCGCGATGGCGCTGACGGAGGGCCTGGTGCTGCTCTCGCAGGTGGACCGGCAGCTCACGGTCCTGGACCGGCGCACGGGCGCGATCGTGTGGCGGCGCCGCTTCGGCGCGAACCTCGGCAGTGGCCCGCTGGTAGACTACGACCGCGTGTACCTGGCGACCGAGACGGCCGCCGGCCAGGTGCTGGCGCTGGATCTCGCGAGCGGGAACCGGGTGTGGGCGCGGTCGCTCGGCGACGTCGCGGCGCCCATCACCATCCACGACGCGCAGGTCTACGCCGGCACGACCGACGGCTGGCTCACCGCGCTCTCGGCGAGCGGCGGCGGGCTGCAGTGGCGCGTGCGCCTCCACGGCGCCGTGCGCGCCCCCCCGGTGGCCGTCGGGGGCGGCGTGATCGTCGCCACGGCCGCCGACTCGCTCTACCTGGTGGACGGCGCGACCGGGGCCGTGCGCGCGCGCCGCGCGACGTCCGCGGCGGTGCTGGCGGCGCCGGCCGTGGCGGACAGCGTGCTCCTGTTCGGCACGACGGCGGGCGCGCTCGAGGCCTGCGACACCGCCACCCTCGCCACCCGCTGGACGCTCGACGTCGGGAGCGGGGTGGTGGGCGCCGTGGCCGTGCAGCGGGACACCGCCGTCGTCCTCACGCACGACGGCGACCTGTGGTGGGTCCCGCTCGACGCGCCGGCGCGCGCCACCCGGGTGGCGCTCGGCGTGGTGGCGCGCGCGGGACCGGTGCCGGTGGCCGGCGGCGCGATCGTGGCCGAGGTCGGCGGGCGGATCAGCCTGGTGGACCGGGCCGGGGCGCGGCGCTGGACGGGGACGGTGCACCCGCCGCTCGTCGAGCCGGTGGTCGTGGACGGGCGGTTCTTCGTCGCCGCGTCGGAGCGGGGAGAGGTGGTGGCGTTCCAGTGAGGAGCGCGACGCTGGTCTGGGGCTGCGCCCTGGTGGCGGCGGCGGTGCCGCGCGTCGCCCCGGCGCAGGCGGACACCGCGGCGGGGCGGCCGCCGGCCGTCGCCGCGCGACCCGTCACGCCGGCCGCGATCCGGTACGGCAAGTGGGCCGCGGCGGCGCTCGCCGTCGGCGCGACGGCCGTCGGCATCCACGCGCACAACGCCGGCAACGATGCTTTCGCCGCGCTGGTCCGCTACTGCGGCCAGATCACCTGCACGCTCGCCCCCAACGGGCGCTACGCGGACCCCATGGCGGAGGCGACCTACCAGCAGGTCGTGCGCCACGACCGCGCAGCGCGGGTCTGGCTGGTCGCCGGCCAGGTGTCGGCCGTCGGCGCGGCGGTGCTGTTCGTGCTCGAGCTGAGGCATACGGGCGAGCCGCCGAATATTCCGTTCAACGGACTCCTGGTGGAGCCGGGCTTACGCGAGACGAGGGTGGGAGTGAGGGTGCCGGTGGAGATACGGTGAACAGGTGAGAGGTGAGAGGTCGAGGTGACGCTCTCGCCGCTCACCTCTCACCGCAACGTCTCACTTCTCACCTCTCACCTCTCAGGCTGCATCAACCGCAGTACTCGTCAAACGCCTCGATCAGTTGTTCCGCAATCTCCGGCGCATCCCTGCCTTCGATCTCCCGCCGCTGCATCATGAACACCATCCGGCCGTCCTTGAACAGCGCGATCTGCGGCGACGACGGCGGCTGCCCCTCGAAGTAGCTCCGGGCGCGGTCCGTCGCCGGCCGGTCCTGGCCTGCGAACACGGTCGTGAGCCGCTGCGGACGCGGCTCGTGCCGTACCGCCAGCGCCACGCCCGGCCGGGCGCGGCCCGCCGCGCAACCGCAGATGGAGTTCACCACCACCAGGGTCGTGCCCTGCTGGTGCTGCAGCTCAGCGTCGACCTCCTCGGGTGTCCGCAGCTCCTGGAACCCGATGCGCACCAGCTCCTCGCGCATCGGCGCGACGAAGCGCTCGTCGTACATGGTCTGGGCCTGGCTCGCGGCAGCAGGCTGCCGTACAATGTTGAGTGGGTTCATAGTGATTAATAGTAGAGGGTCCGCCGCCGAGTTCCCACCCGGCCCTCAACCCCTGTCCCAGAGCTCCTGGCCCCCGGCTGCTCGCTTCATCCGTGCTGTCTCCCACCGTTCACCTTGAGCTCCAGCACGTCTGGACGGCTGTAATGGCCGCTGACGTCGAGCGTCATCGCTTCGCGGGTGATTTCATCCAGGTCGCAGTCCGCCGCCACGATCGCCTCGGCGTCGTAAACGGGCCCGGCGAGGTACCGGCCGTTGGGCGCGATGATCGCGCTTCCGCCCTTGAGGGCGAGGCCGCTCGGGTCCCTGGCGTACTTCTCGGCGGGCGGCAGCTCCGGAGGCCAGTCCGCCACCCGGAGGATGCTCCCGACGGCGACGACGAAACAGCGGCCCTCGAACGCATAGTGACGTGAGGCGATCTGGTGCATCTCCTGCACGCCGGGCCAGGCGGCCACGTGCACTTCCTCACCCGTGTCGTGCATCGCCTGCCGCGCGAGCGGCATCCAGTGCTCCCAGCAGACGAGGCCCCCGACCCTGGCGGCGCCGGTCGCGACGGCCTTGAGGCCGGCGCCATCGCCCAGTCCCCAGACCAGCCGCTCGGCGTAGGTGGGCATCAGCTTCCTGTGGTGGTTGGCGAGCGCACCGTCGGGGCCGAACGTGAGCAGCGCGTTGTAGATCGTACGGCCGGCGCGCTCGTGCACGCCGACGACCAGCGTCACCCCCAGCTCCCGCGCGAGGCTGCCGATCGCCTCGGACGCGGGGCCCGGCACCTCGACCGCGTTCTGGGCCAGCCGCGCGAACACCGCCCTGCCCCCGGCATGTCCCCACAGCGCCGCGTCGGGCGAGCTGTCCACCCACGCGGGGTAGCCCGGGATCCAGGTCTCGCCGAAGGCGATGATCTGGGCGCCGTCCTTGGCCGCCCGGCGCGCCCACTCGCCGAGGCGCGACAGGCTCCGTTCGCGGTCGAGCCAGGCCGGGCTGGCCTGCACGGCCGCCACGCGCACCACGCGCGGACTGGTCATCGGCGTCGTCGCCTCCGTTCCCCGGGGTGAGGTGCGGCGGACCGGGGGCGCAATATACCGGGCGCGGCCCGGGCTAGCCCCGCCGCAGGGGATCCGGGAGGCGGGCCGCGGTGTCGGCCGCGGCGCCGGCCGCCCCGTCGCCGAAGACCAGGCCGTCCGCTTCGGGCCCGCCGGCGGTGGCCGCGCCTTCGCCCCGGAGCGCGCGGATCTCCTCGTCCGTCCTGCCCGCCGCCCTGAGCCGGCGGTCCATCGAGAGCCGGCGCACGGCCGCCTTGAGCGTACCGAGCGCGAGCGTCGCGCAGCGCGGCCGCGAGCTGACGAGGTCGCGGCCCAGCAGGTCCATCATCTCCTCGTACGTCAGGCCCAGCACCTCGTCGAACGTGGGGTGCTGCTGGTTCACGCGCTCGGCGAGGATGGACGCCGCCGCCTGGCTCAGCGTGCACCCCTCGCCCTCGAAGGTGAGCGCCGCCACGCGATCCTGGTCGCGGGGAGCCTTCACGTACGCGGTCACCAGGTCCCCGCACCCGGGGTTGCCGCCGGGCATGCGCACGTCGGCGTCCGCCAGCGGGCCTCGATGGCGGGGATGCTGGAAGTGATCGACCAGCCAGGCGATCCGGGTCTCTCTGTCCACCGCCCCTCTCACGTCTGGTAACCACTCGCAACTTGCCGTCTCGCAGCCGCTCTGACCACCGGCCCCGGAACGCTGCCTTCTCTCAGGGCTTCTCCACCGGCGCCCGCACCAGGTTGCCCCACTCCGTCCACGACCCGTCGTAGTTGCGCACCTTGGCGTAGCCCAGGAGGTACTTCAGCGCGAACCACGAGTGGGAGGAGCGTTCCCCGATCCGGCAGTAGACCACGATGTCGTCGTTCTTCTCGAGCCCGTTCTCCTGCTGGTAGATGGTCCGGAGCTCGGCCGCCGTGCGGAAGCAGTGGGTGTCCGGGTTGACGGCGCGGCCCCAGGGGATGCTCTTCGCGCCCGGGATGTGGCCGCCGCGGAGCGCCCCCTCGTTCGGGTAGTCCGGCATGTGCATCCGCTCGCCGCGGAACTCCTCGGGGCTGCGCACGTCCACCAGCTTGTGATGCGCCTGGACGTGCGCCAGCACATCCTCGCGGAACGCTCGGATGGCGCGGTCGTTGCGCTCGCCCACCTTGATGCTGCCCTCCGCATGCCGCCCGACCTCGGTCACCAGCGGCCGCTTCTCGTCCGACCAGCGCTGCCGGCCGCCGTCCATCACCTTCACGTTCCGCACCCCGAAGAGCCGGAAGACCCAGAAGGCGTAGGTCGCCCACCAGTTGTTCTTGTCGCCGTAGAAGACGATGGTGGTGTCGTCGTCGATGCCGCGCGCGCGCAGCAGCTTCGCGAACCGGTCCCGGTCGAGGTAGTCGCGGACCAGCGGGTCGTTGAGATCGGCCACCCAGTCCACCTTGACGGCGCCGGGGAGGTGCCCGGTCTCGTACAGCAGCACGTCCTCGTCGGACTCGACGATCCGGACCGCGGGGTCCTTGAGGTGCTCGGCCACCCACGCCGTGGACACCAGGACATCGGGATGGGCGTACCCGCGCTCGGCAATCGCGGTGACAGGGGTCGGTGATCCGGTCTCGGACATGGCGGCTCTCCTGGAATTGCCGGGGTCGGGCCGCGGGCGCCCTCGGCCCGCCGGCCGCGGTCCCGGAGTGGGGGGGTGACCGACGGCGCTAAACCCACCATCTTGCAGTTGCTGTCGTGATGGCCTCGCACACAAGGAGACTTCCGTGCGTCACTCGCTCCGCGGCGCCTCGCGCGTGATCGCCGCCGCCGGCCTGCTCGGGGTCGGAGCCTGCGTCTCGCTCGACAACCCCTCGCCGAGCCCCACGTGCGGCGTCGTGGGCACGCTCACCATCGGCGTGACGCTCCAGGACTCGCTCACCTCGCGGTCGTGCCGCCTCACCGACAACACCTACGCCAACGCCTATCAGTTCCGCGTGGACTCTCAGGCCAAGCTGGTGCTGTCGCTGTCCTCCCCGGGCGGAGCCACGCTGACGTGGCTCACGGACTCCACCGGCGTGATGATCGCCAACTCGTACGTGACCCAGCAGCCGGACACGACGACGACCGTGCGCCTGATCCTCAGGGCCGGGTCCTACGAGGTGGTCGCCAACTCCTCCGGCACGACGCCCACGGGTCCGCTGCGCCTGACCGTCGCCCGGGACAGCACCGCCGTCGCCGGCAATCAGTCGGTCACGTGGCTCTCGTCCTCGGTCGCCACGACGCAGACGATCACCACGGCGGATCACACCGACGGGCCGCTGGGAACGAAGTACTACTACCACCTGTACCTCAGATGGGTCCAGGCCGGGGCGCAGCTGCAGCTGACGGAGCACTCGACGGCGTTCACCCCCGGCGTGCAGGTTTCCAGCCTGAGCGGCGGGACGGTGGCCCAGTCCGCCCTGGACTCGACCCTGACCAACGCCAGCGTGAGCTACGGCAGCGCGTCGGAGGACATCCTGCTGTTGTGGATCGGCGCGGCCGACTCGTTGCAGGTGGGGGCGTACACGCTGACCGTCAACTGACGGCCGCGCGCCGCGGGCGGCCGTCCTAGCCCGGGATCGCCCGGAACAGCTCCAGGCCGCGCTCGAAGCGCCGACCGATCTGCGCCACGACGGGCCGGAGCCCGCGCGCGCTCAGGGTGGGGTCGGCCGCGATCACGTCGCGGGCCAGGCGGTGCGACAGGGCGAGCAGGTCCCCGTCCCGCGACCAGTCGGCGAACCGGAACTCCACGGGCCCGGCCTGCCGCGCGCCCACCAGCTCGCCGTGCCCGCGGTCGGCCAGGTCCAGCTCGGCGATGGCGAACCCGTCGTCGGTCGCGGCGAACTTCTCGAGCCGCGCCCGCGCGGTGGACGCCGGATTCCGCAGCCCGTTCTCGACCATCAGGATGCAGTGGCTGGCGGCCGCGCCGCGCCCGATGCGGCCGCGGAGCTGGTGGAGCTGCGCGAGGCCGAAGCGGTCGGGGTGCTCGATCAGCATCACGGTCGCGTTGGGCACGTCGATCCCCACCTCGATCACGCTCGTGGCCACCAGGACCTGGACCTCGCCGGCGCGGAACCGCCGCATCACGACGTCGCGGTCGTCCGCCGGCAACCGCCCGTGCACCAGGCCCACCACGAGGTCGGGGAAGATCTCGGCGGCCAGGTACGCCGCCATCTTCGCGGCGGCCTTCACGTCGAGCTTCTCGGTCTCGTCGATCACCGGATAGATGATGTAGGCCTGGTGCCCGGCGCGGACTTCCCGGCGCACGAAGTCGTACACCCGGGCGCGCGCGCGGTCGTCGCGGATCGCGGTGCGGATCGGCTTGCGGCCGGGCGGCATCTCGTCCAGGCGCGAAACGTCGAGGTCGCCGTACAGCGCCAGCGCAAGAGTGCGCGGGATGGGCGTGGCCGACAGCAGCAGCACGTCGGGGCCTTCGCGCGCGTTCTTCTCCGCGAGCAGGGCGCGCTGCGCCACGCCGAAGCGGTGCTGCTCGTCGATCACGGCGAGGCCCAGCCGGTGGAAGGCGACCTCGCCCTGGATCAGCGCGTGGGTCCCGACCACGAGGCGCGCGCTGCCCTGCTCCAGCCGCTCGCGCACCTGCGCCTTCTCGCCCGCCGTCATCCGGCCGAGCAGCAGCTCCGGGATCATCCCCAGCGGCGCCAGCAGGCGGGTGAGAGTGGCCGCGTGCTGCTCGGCCAGGAGCTCGGTCGGCGCCATCAGCGCCGCCTGGAAGCCGTTCTCGGCCGCGACCAGCATCGCGAACAGCGCCACCACGGTCTTGCCCGAGCCGACGTCGCCCTGCAGCAGCCGGTGCATCCGGACGGGGGAGGTCTGATCCGCCACGATCTCCTTGATGCACCGCTTCTGCGCCGCCGTGAGCTCGAAGGGGAGGTTGCGGCGGAGCTGGCTGGTGAACTCGCGCCGCACCTCGAAGCGGATGCCGGCACGCGAGCGCCGCGCCAGCCACCGGGCCCGCGCCAGCACCAGCTGGAACAGCATCAGCTCCTCGAACGCGAGGCGCCGGCGCCCGGCCTCGGCCTGGGCGACGTCGGCGGGCCGGTGCACCTGCCGGAGCGCGTCCGGCAGGGCCACCACGCCCGCGGCCGTGCGCCACGCCGCCGGCAGCTCCTCGACGACGCTCGCCAGCAGGCCGTCCAGGTGCCGGTCCACCAGCGACCGCAGCTGGCGCACCGTGAGCCCGTCGGTGACCCGGTAGACGGGCAGCACCTGGCCGCGGGGCTGCTCGTCACTGTCGGCGAGGACGACCCACTCCCGCGGCTGCAGCTGCCGGCCGTGGAAGTGCCGCACCGGGCCGGTCGCGAGGAGCAGCTGTCCCTTGAGGACGCTCCGCTCGAGAAACGGCCGGCCGGGCCACCCGCACTCGATCAGGCCGGAGGCGTCCTGCAGCACCGCCTGGAAGACGCGCAGCCCGCGCCGGGTCGGGAGGATGCCGGTCGAGACCACGCGCCCGACGACCGTGACCTCCGTGCCCACCCGTGCGCCACGCGCCCGCGCGATGGGCGTGATCTGGGTGGCGTCGAGATACCGGAAGGGGATGTGGTGGAGCAGGTCCCGGGCGGTGGCGATGCCGAGCCGCGCGAGCAGCTCCGCGCGCCGCTCCCCGACGCCCTTGAGGAACTGGACCGGCGCGTCGAGGCGGAGCTCAGGCACGGCGCACCACCGGCGCGAGCCGCCGGCGCGGTCGCCGTGCGCGGCCCGCGGCCGCCTCAGGCACCGAGCAGCCTGCGCGCGTAGGTCGCGGCGTCGAACACCTCGAGGTCCTCGGCGCCCTCGCCCACGCCGAGGAACCGCACCGGCAGGCCGAGGTCCCGGGCGAGGGCGACGACGGTGCCGCCCCGGCCCGTGCCGTCGAGCTTGGTGACGAACAGCCCGGTCACCGGCAGCGCGGCCTTGAACGCGCGACCCTGCTGGACCGCGTTCTGCCCGGTCGAGCCGTCCAGGACCAGCAGGGTCTCGTGCGGCGCGCCGGGCAGCTTGCGAGCGGCCACCCGTGCCACCTTCTGCAGCTCCTTCATGAGGTCGTCCTGGGTGTGCAGCCGGCCGGCGGTGTCCACGATCACGGTGTCGAGGCCCCGGGCGCGCGCGGCCTCGATGGCGTCGAACACCACCGCCGCGGGATCCCCGCCGCTCGCGCCCTTCACGCACGGCAGCCCCAGCGCCTCCGCCCAGCGCTCGAGCTGCTGCACGGCGCCCGCCCGGTAGGTGTCGGCCGCCACGAGCAGCGGCTGCCGGCCCTCCGCCCGCAACCGGCGCGCGAGCCTGGCGGCGGCGGTCGTCTTGCCGGTGCCGTTCACGCCGACCATCAGGACGAGAGTGGGGCCGGGCTCCGCCCGCGCCACGACGCCGGGCGCGGGCCCGCCGCCCGAGGGCGCGGCGAGCATGGCCGCCAGCCGCTCCTCGAGCGCCGCGCGGACCTCCTCGCCGCTCCGGAGCTTGCCGCGGCGCACCCGCTCGCCGACCTCGGCCACCAGCTCCTCCGCGGCCGCAACGCCGAGATCGGCCTCGATCAGCACGCGCTCCAGCTCGTCGAGGTCGGCCTTGCCCAACCCGCGGAGCAACGCACCGACGTCGGTGACGGCGAGGCGTCTGATGCGGTCCCACAGACCTGCCAGAGGAACCTCCAGGGTGAGAGGTGAGGCGCGAGAAGTGAGAAGTTAAGGTGAGGCGTGAGGAGCGGGAGGCGTGAGGGGTGAGACGTCTCACCCCTCACCCTCACTTCTCACTTGAACGTCTCACTTCTCACCTCTAACCTCTCACCTCGTCACTCCTTGCGTCCTCACCTCATTCCCCTTCGCCGCCGCCCGACCCACTCCAGCACCAAAGCCCCCAGCGCCGCCCCGTACACCCACGGCATCCGGCGCAGCGGCTCCGTCTCGGCTGGGCCCGTCGCGCGCAGCCCCGGCTGGCCGCTCAAGGTTCGCGCCCTCGGCAGCCACTCGTCGAGTCCGCGGTTGAGCGAGTCGCGCCGCGCGGCGAGCGCCGCCCCCTCGCGCTCCGGCGCCGTCAGCAGCCAGTCGCTGAGCGCAGCGACGAGCGACCGGTATCCCTCGGCGGCCACGCCGCCCTTGCTGGCCCAGCGCCAGAAGCCCGACCCCAGCATGCGCACCACCCGGACCGGTCCGCGCTCCGCGCCCACGATCGCCGGCCAGGCGCGCCCGCGGCGGCCGAGGCGGGCCGACACGGCCGTCCACCCGGCGGAGTCCCCCGGCTGCTGCGCCAGCGCCTCGAGCGGTGGCAGGCTCTCGGCCGGGACACCGGCCAGCGCGGCGCCGAGCGGCGACGCCGTGGCCGACGGGACCGCATACCAGTCGCCGGCCACGACGCCGGTCCCGGGCGTCGTCCACCGCCACAGGGCGTGGCGCGCGAGCGCCGCGAGGGGCGTCGTGCCGGCGGCCGTGCCGTGCACGACCACCAGCGCGGCGGCGCGCGCCGCACCCTCGACCGCGGCCTGCGCGACGGGCCGGAGCGAGGCGGCGTCGCGCCACGGCCCGCCCGGCGCCACCCGCACGAACGCGGCGACCGGGACGCCGGCGGTCTGCTGCAGCGTGGCCGTGAGCGCCCGGAAGTCCCAGTCGGGGCTGTCGGACAGCACCGCGATGGCGCTGGTGCGCGAGACCTCGGCCAGCGTCGCCCGCGCGTCGTCGCGCGGCTCCGCGTCGTCGCTCACCCCGGAGATCCGCGCCTCATAGCGGCGATCCTCGTGATCCACGCCCGCCGGCAACGCGCCCGGCACGAAGCGGAGCTGGCGCCGGAGACTGCCGCCCGCTCCCAGTCCGACCCTGGTCCGCGCGACGACGCGCGTCCCCTCGCGAAGCTCCAGCGTGGCGGTGTCGGCGGGAACGGTGCCGGCGGCGACCAGCACGACGCCGGCCGTCGCCGTATCGCCCCGGCGCAGGGCCAGCGGCAGGTCCAGGGCGGCCACGCCGACGTCAGCCCGCGCGGGCCTGGGCAGCACCACGATGCGCGCCAGGCGCAGGAAGTCCGGCGGCAGCTCGCGCGCGTCGTCCACCTCGCCGTCGGTGACCACCGCGACGGGCCCGCCGAGGGCGGCGGCCTCGCGCCACGCCGGCAGCAGCCGGCTGGACGGATCCCCGGGCAGCGCCGGCCCCTGCAGGGCCGCCGGCTGCGCGCCGAACAGGATGATGCGGCCGCCGCGCCCCGCGATCCGGCGGGCCGTGTCCAGCGCCGCGCGCCAGCGTGCGAGTCCCGCCGGCCCCGGCGCGGGATCGGTCATCGAGAGCGAGCGGTCGAGGAGCACGACCGGCGGCAAGCCGCCGCCGGCCCGGCGGCACCCGGGGTCGATCAGCAGCGCGGCCACCGCGCCCCAGGCGGCGGCGCGCAGCGCCGCCAGCCACAGGGCTCCCGGTCCCGCCTTCTCCAGCACGAGGTAGACGGCGAGCGCCGCGGCCGCCGCCGCGAGACCTACGACGACGTACACGCGAGGGCCTCGGCCAGCGTGAACCGGCCTTCCAACAGGGCACGGCCCACCACGGCGCCGGCCAGGCCGGCCGCGCGGATCGCGCGCACGTCGTCCAGCGCGCCGACGCCGCCCGACACGATCACGTCCACGCCGGCCTCGCGGGCGAGCGCGGTCGCGCCGCCGACGTCCGCGCCGCCGAGCCCGCCCTCGCGCCCGAGGTCGGTGTACACGACGGTGCCGATGCCGGCCTGCGCGGCCGCCCGGGCCAGCTCGACCGCGGGCATGCCCGCCATCGCGCCGTCGAGATCCACGCATCCCGCGCGCGCGTCCACGGCCACCGCGAGCCGCGCCGCTCCGAGCTGCCGCGCCATCGCCTCCAGCCCGCCCGGCTCCCGGGCCGCCGACGCGCGCACGATGACGCGCTCGACCCCGCAGTCCAGGACGGCCGCCGCCTGCGCCGGCGTGTCGAGGCCGCCGCCGACCTGGAGGCGCAGCGCGCCGCCCCGCGCCAGCTCGGCGATGAGCGGCGTCTGCTCCCCGAAGCCGAACACCCGGTCCAGGTCGATCACGTGCGCCCAGCGCGCCCCGGCCCGGGCGTAGCGCCGCGCCACCGCGACCGGGTCCGGATCGTAGACGAACTCGGAGGCCGGGTCGCCGCGCCGCATGCGCACGACCCGCCCGGCCCTGAGGTCAATGGCGGGGAACAGGTCCATCGGAGGGGAGGCGACGCTTCAGGTGCGCGGCGTGCTCGCGATGACGGCCGGAGGCGGTGGCTCGAGCAGCATCAGCAGCCGCTGTTTCTCGCGGTCGAAGGCGGGCCGGAGATCGGCGGCGATCGGCGCGCCGGGGGCGGCGCCGCCCAGCTGCCGCAGCGGGTTGACGGCCCGGCCGTTCTGCCGCACCTCGAAGTGCAGGTGGGGACCGGTGGACAGGCCGCTGCTGCCCACGTAGCCGATGACCTGGTTCTGCTCCACCCGCGCGCCCGTCTCGACCCCCGCGGCGAAGCGCAGCAGGTGGCCGTAGCGGGTCTCGTAGCCGCGCGGATGCCGGATCTCGACCAGGTTGCCGTAGCCGCCCTCGCGTCCCGCGAAGATGACCGTGCCCGCGCCGATGGCCCGCACCTCCGTGCCCAGCTCGGCCGCGAAGTCGGTGCCCAGGTGCGCCCGGTAATAGTGGAGGATCGGCTGCCAGCGCGAGCTGCTGAACCGGCTGCTCACGCTCCGGTAGCGCAGCGGCGAGCGGAGGAAGTCGCGGCGCAGCGAGCGACCGTTCTCGTCCCAGAACGCGGGCCGGTCGCCGTCGTCGAGCCGGAAGGCGTAGAGCCGCTGGCCCGACAGCTCGAGGCGCGCGGCCACCACGCGACCGAAGCGGGCTTCCCCGTCCGCCGACACCAGGCGCTCGGCGACGACGCGGAACCCGTCGCCGGGCTGCAGGTCGCGGGCGAAGTCCACCTCCCAGTCGTAGACGTCCGCGAGGGCCAGCACCAGCTGGCTGCGCTCGTCGCGCGAGAGGAGCGCGTCGCTCACCGCGTTGTCCATCGCCTGGTACACCGTCGCCGCGTCGCGCGTGACGGTGCCGGTCACGACCAGCGGCTCCGCGTGCCAGGGGATGCGCTCCACCGACGCGGTCCAGTGGTCGGCGACGCGGGTCAGCAGCAGGCGCTCGTCGCGCGAGGTGCGCGCCGCCACCGCGTGCGGCACGGCGGCGCCGTGACGCTGCTGGAAGAGGAACACCAGGCCCGCCTTGAGCCGCTGGGGCTGGAAGTTGCGCACCGCCTGCGCCACCGCGGACCAGTCCACGTCGGTGACGCCGCGCCGCTGGAACAGCTGGGACACCGTCTCGCGGCGCCTCAGCGTGTCGACGATGGTCTCGACGGGAGGGCCCGTCACCACCAGCGCGGGCGCCGTCGGGAGGCCGCCCAGCAGGCCGTGCCGCCGCGCCACGCCCACCGCCGCCGCCCCCAGGAGCGCGGCGGCCGCGACCAGGGTGGCGACCTGCCGGGTGCGGTCGGTCAATCCATCTGCCTGCGGATGAAGGTCGGGATCTCCATGTCGGAGAGCGGCTCCGCCGGGGGCTGCGCCGGCGGCGCGGGGGTCGCGGGCGCCTGGCGCCGCGGCGCCGCCGGCGGGGTGCCCGCGCCGCCCGTGGCCGCGGCCGGCTGCGCCCCCGCGCCGCGCAGCCCCGCCACCTGGCGCTGCGGGAACTGGATGACGCCCGCGGCCCGCGGCCCCGCCTCCTTGATGTCGCGCCGGTCGAAGCCCGTGGCGATCACCGTCACCCGGATCTCGCCCTCCATCGACGGGTCCACCACGGCGCCGAAGATGACGTCCGCCTCGTCGCCGGCCGCGTCGTGGATCGTGTCGCTGATCTGCGTGACCTCGCCGAGGGTGAGGTCCGCGCCGCCGGTGATGTTGACCAGCGCGCCGGTCGCGCCGTTGATCGAGACGTTGTCGAGCAGCGGGCTCGAGATGGCCTGCTGCGCCGCCTCCAGCGCCCGGTTCTCCCCCTTGCCCGTGCCCGTCCCCATCAGCGCCGAGCCGCCGTTCTGCATCACGGTCCGCACGTCGGCGAAGTCCACGTTCACCAGGCCGGCGACGCTGATCAGCGTCGAGATGCCGCGGGTGGCGTTGAGGAGCACCTCGTCCGCCTTCTTCAGGGCGTCGAGGAACGGCATCCCCTTCCCGGCCACGGCCAGCAGGCGCTCGTTGGGCACGACGATCATCGTGTCGACGTGCTTGCGCATCTCGACGATGCCCATCTCCGCCTGCTTCATCCGCTTCTTGCCCTCGAACAGGAACGGCTTGGTCACGATCCCCACCGTGAGGGCCCCGATCTCGTGCGCCATCGCGGCGATGATCGGCGCGGCGCCCGTCCCCGTGCCGCCGCCCATCCCGCAGGTCACGAACACCAGGTCGGCGCCGTGGATCACGCGGCCGACGTCGTCGCGGTTCTCCTCGATCGCCTGGCGGCCGATCTCCGGCCGGGCCCCCGCCCCGAGCCCGCGCGTCAGCTTCTTCCCGATCTGGACCTTGATGTCCGAGCGGGAGTTCAGCAGCGCCTGCGCGTCGGTGTTGACCGAGATGAACTCCACCCCGGTCAGGTGCTCCTCGATCATCCGGTTGACGGCGTTGCCGCCACCGCCCCCGACGCCGACGACCTTCATCCGCGCGTTCTGCTGGACGGTTTCCTCGAGCTCGAAGATCATGACGCCGCTCCCCGATTCGCTGGGTCTAGAAGAAGTCGGTCAACCACCGGCGCACCGAGCCGAACACCCGGTCCACCGTCACGGCCCGCACCCCCGCCTGCGCCGCACCCCGCGCCAGCTCGTGCATCGCGTACATCGCCAGCCCGGTCGCGGTGCTGAAGCGCGGCTGCTCCACCGCGTCGATCAGGCTCCCCGAGAGGTGCTGGCCCGGCACCCCGAGACGCACCGGCATCCCGAACACGTCCCGCGCCAGCTCCACCACCCCCGCCAGCATCGCCGTCCCGCCCGTCAGCACCACCCCCGCCGGCAGCTTCCCCACGTACCCCACCCGCTCGATCTCGCGCGCCACCGCGCCCAGGACCTCGTCGAGGCGCTGGTGGATGATGTCCGCCAGGATGTCGCGCAGCACGTGCCGCGGCTCCTGCCCCGCCGGGCTCGGCAGCTCGATCGTCTCCTGCGGATCCACCAGCGGCCGGTACGCGATGCCGTAGCGCTCCTTCAGCCGCTCCGCGTCGGCCTGCGTCACCGACAGCCCCATCGCGATGTCGCTGGTGACGTGCGCCCCGGCGAAGCCGAACGTCCACAGGTGCCGGAACTTCTCGTCGTGGAAGATGGCGAGATCGGTGCTGCTCCCGCCCAGCTCCACCAGCGCCACGCCCAGCTCCCGCTCGTCCTCCGTCACCGTCGCGTAGCTCGCGGCCAGCGGCTCCAGCACGAACCCCGCCACGTCGTAGCCCGCGCGCTCCACCGCCTTGCGCAGGTTCTGGCCCACCGAGCTCGACATCGTCACCAGGAACACGTCCGTCTCCAGCCGCGTCCCCGTCATCCCCACCGGATCGGCGATGCCGCGCTGCCGGTCCACGATGAACTCCTGCGGAATCACGTGCAGGATCTCGCTGTCCGGCCCCAGCACCACCGCGCGCGCGACCTCGATCACCCGGTCCACGTCCGCCTTGCGGATCTCCGGGCCCGTCACGGCCACCACCCCGGGCGAGGTGATCGCGTGCACGTGCTCGCCCGCGATCCCGACCCACACCCCTTCGACCTTGAAGCCCGCCATCCGCTCCGCCGCAGCGACCGCCTCCACCACCGAGCGCGTGGTCTCGTCGATGTCCCGCACCACGCCCCGCCGCACCCCGCTGGTGCGCGCCCGGCCCACGCCGAGGATCCGCGCCTCGGGCGCGCGCGGCAGCTCGCCCGCGACCTCCGCGATCACCGCGCACGTCTTGGTGGTGCCGACGTCGAGCCCGCACACCAGCTCGCGCGTCACGCCGCCGCCCGCCGCACGACGATCCAGCCGTGGAACCGGCCGTCGAGCTCCGTCCACCGCTGACCCCGCGCCGCCAGGTCGCGCCGCACCGCCGCCAGCGACCGCACCACCGCCGGATCGAGCGGTGTCGCGACGCGCAGCCGGCCCTGCCCCAGCTCCAGCACCACGCTCCCCCCGGCGGCGGTTCGCGCCGCTGCGATGTCCGCGTACAGCCCCAAGTCCGTGGACCGCACCGTCGCCAGCGCCGCCAGCAGCGGCGCGTCGGCCTTCGCGATCACCGGCGCGTCCAGCGGGACGGCCGCGGGATCGTACGGCAACGGCCGGCCGCTGTCGTCCACCGGCACCAGCGCGTCCGGCCCCCTGGCCAGCGCGACCGGCTCCACCTCCGCGACGGTCACCACCAGCGTGGACGGCACCCGGCGGGCCACCACGGCCGCACGGACGCCCGCCAGCGCGCCGACCCGCCGCTCCATCGCCCGCGTGTTCGACCACACGCTCGCGCCGCTCCCGAGGCCCAGGGCCGCGACGACCGTCGCCGGAGCGAGGTAGCGCGTGCCGCGCACCTCCACGCGACGGACGTCGAAGAACCGGAACCGTCCGAGCACCCAGGGACCCCACCAGCCCGCGCTCGCCAGCGCCACCACCACCACCGCCGCCACCCGCCGGGATGGCCTCACGCCCTGGCGCCCTTCCGCTCCTCGAGCCGCGTGAGGAGATCCCTCCCCACGGCGGTGACGTCGCCCGCGCCCAGCGTCAGCACGACGTCTCCCTCGCGTACCAGCGACGCGACCTGCGCCACCAGCTCCGCCCGCTCGGGCACCCACACCACCTCGTTGCCCGCCCGCGCGGCCGCGTCCGCCACCAGCCGCCCACTCACGCCCGGCACGGGCGCCTCTCGCGCCGCGTACACCTCGCTGACCACCACCACGTCGGCCGCCCGCAGCGCCGCGCCCATCCCCACCCCGTGCAGCGCGGTCCGCGAGAACAGGTGCGGCTGGAAGACCGCCACCAGCCGCCGGCGCGGGTACGCCTGCCGGGCCCCCTCCAGCGTCGCGGCGATCTCGGTCGGGTGGTGCGCGTAGTCGTCCACGACCGTCACCCCCGCCGCCGACCCCACCAGCTCGAAGCGCCGCCCGACCCCCGTGAACGCCGCCAGGGCGCCGAGTGCCGGTTCGACGCTCGCCCCCAGCTCCACCGTGACCGCCAAAGCGGCAGCAGCGTTGCGGATGTTGTGAAGGCCGGGCACCTTCAACCTCAACTCGGCCTCCCCGGCCCCCGGCAAGGTCACCCTCGCCGTGCTGCCGGCGGCGGACTGCCGCACGTCCGAAATCCGCACATCCGCTTGCGCCGCAACGCCTACGGTCCAGGTCGGGCGACCGGCCCGGGCGGCGACCCGGCTCGCGCCGGGGTCGTCCGCTCCAGCGATCACTCGCCGTGCCGGCCCGGCGAACTGCGCAAACGCTTCCTCGAGGGCCTGAATGCTGCCATAGCACTCGAGGTGGTCGGCTTCAACGTTATTGATGACAGCGACTTCGGCGGACAGTGCGAGAAACGCCTTGTCGTACTCGTCCGCCTCGACGACGAAGACGCCGTCGCCGCCGAACCTGGTGCTGCCCGACCACGAAGCGACGCGGCCGCCAGCGATCCCCGTGGGATCCAGCCCGGCGGCCGCCAGCGCCTGTGTCGTCATCACCGTGGTCGTGGTCTTCCCGTGTGTTCCGGCGACGGCGACGACTCGACCAGGCGCGATGGCGGCAGCCAGCGCATCGGCACGGCGCACGATCGGGATTCCAAGTGCCCGCGCCCTCGCAAGTTCCGGGTGGTCCGGCGGGACAGCTGCCGTCACGATGACGGCCCTCGTCCCGCTCACATGGCTCGGATCGTGCCCGGCGAGAACGATCCCGCCGGCCCTGCGCACATCCGCCGTGTTGGCCGCCGCCCCGGCGCCATCCGGCTCGCGATCGCAGCCGGTCACCGGCACGCCCCGGCGCCGTGCGAGGAGCGCCAACGCGCTCATCCCGGCGCCAGCGACCCCCATGAAATGGACGGGGCGAGGGTCGTCTTGGGCAAAAAGCTGCATCAACAGGCGGCTAATATAAGACCCCGCCTGAGGTTGGGAAAGAGCGTAAGCTAGGTCTTGGCCACCAGTTTGAGCACTTCCGCCGCGATGACGGCGGCCGCGTCCGGCCTCGCGCGCGCGAGCATCCGCCGCGCGAGGTCCGCCATTCTTGCAGGGTCGCCAAGCAGGGTCCCCACTGCCGTCGAGAGCGCGACCGCCGTCAGAGCCTCCTGCTCGAGGAGCACGGCGGCACCCGCGTCGGCCAGGGCCCTCGCGTTGGACAGCTGATGACCGGCGGCCGCCGTCGGGAGCGGGACCAGGACGGCGGGGAGGCCCCAGGCCGCCAGGCCCGCGAGCGTCATCGCTCCGGCCCGCGAGACGACGAGGTCGGCCGCAGCGTAGGCGTCGGCGATCGGATCGAGGAACGCCTCCACCGCGACGCGGCCCTTCGCCCGGAACGGGGCGAACCGATCGAGCGAGTGCGCGCCGCACTGCCACAGCAGCGAGGCGTCGGCCGGGAAGGTGCCCGACGCGAGCGCGCCGGCGACGGCCTGGTTGATCGGGAGGGCACCCTGGCTGCCTCCGGTGAGGAACACCAGGGGACGCTCCGCCGGAAAGCCGAGCCTGCGCTTCGCCTCCCCGCGCGAGGGGCGCGGCGAGGGCGGGGCCGGGATGGGGTTGCCGCTGTCGAAGACGGCGGTGCCCTCCCCCACCGAGAGTCTGGCGCGCGCCTCCGGAAACCCGAGGTGCACCTGGCGCGCCCGTCGCGCGAGCGCCCGGGTCACGAGCCCCGGGAACGCGTTCTGCTCCTGGAGTGCGGCGGGCACGCCGCGCTGCAGCGCCGCCCACACCACCGGCCCGGCGACGTACCCGCCCGTGCCGACCACCGCGGCCGGAGCCTCGCGCACGAGGATCGCGCGCACCGCCCGGAGCGACGCGGCCAGCGCGAACGGGAGTCGGAGGTTTCGCCACCAGCGCCGCCGCCACAGCGGCTCGAGCGGCAGCAGCTCGTAGCGCCAGGGGCGCTGCGGCAGCACGGACGCCTCGACGCCGCGGCGGCTCCCGACGAAGAAGGGCCGGACCGACGGATCGAGCCGCACCATCTCCTCGGCGATGGCGAGCGCCGGCATGAGGTGTCCGCCGGTCCCGCCGCCGGTGAACAGGACGGTGGTCACCGCGCCGCCGCGCGCTTCCGGGTCCCGAGGTTGAGGATCAGGCCCGTCGCGACGAGCGCCACGACCAGGCTCGACCGTCCGTGCGAGATGAACGGCAGCACCAGCCCGGTGGTGGGCACCAGCGCGAGGCCGACCCCCATGTGCAGGAAGGCGTCCACGCCGATCAACGCCGCCAGGCCCACGCCCAGGAACTGGTGGAAGGGATCCGCGGCCGCGCGCGCGAGCCGCAGCGCGAGGAACAGCCACGCACCGTAGAGCGTCACCAGGAACACCACGCCGACGAAGCCCCACTCCTCGCCGATGGTGGCGAAGATGAAGTCGGAGTATGGGTACGGCAGGAATCCCAGCTTCTGCTGCCCCTGGCCGAAGCCGACTCCGAACAGCCGCCCGGCCCCGAGCCCGATCAGCGACTGGTTGATCTGGTAGCCGCTGGCGAGCCGGTCCGCGCCGGGGTCGAGGAACGCCGTCAACCGCAGCAGGCGGTACTGGACGTGCAGGATGCGGTCCCAGAGGAACGGGAAGGCGAACGCGCCGAGCAGGATGAAGTGGCCGACTCGCGCGCCCGCCGCGAACAGCACGATCATCGCCAGGAAGCCGATCACCACGGCGGTCGAGAGGTCGGGCTCCAGCAGGATCAGGAGGCACATCGGCCCGATGACCGTCATCACGGGCACGAGGCCTCGGAACAGGTGGCTCAGGTTCTTGCCTTTCTTGGCGCACAGCGCCGCCGTCCACACGACCGCCACCAGCTTGGCGATCTCGGAGATCTCGATGGACACGCCGAGGCGGAGCCAGCGGCGCGAGCCGTTGAGACGCGGGGCGATGGCCTGGGTGAAGGGGAGCACGACCACCACCAGCAGCACGAGCGCGCCGAGCATCAGCGGCCAGGCGAGCCGGCGCACGCGGCCGAGGTCGATGCGGGCCGCCAGGATGAGCAGCAGCCCGCCCAGCGCGGCACCCAGGGCCTGGTCGAGCGCGAGCGACATCCCGACGGGGCGGCCGTGCTGCATCAGCGCGGACGATGCGGCGTACACGGACACGAGCCCGAAGACGACCAGCGCGGCGGTGATGATGACCATCAGCCGCGCTTCCCAACCGAGCCAGCGCTGCCGCTGGCGCGGCGCGCGGGCCGGGCTCGACGGTCGCGGCGCGCGCGCCACTACCAGGCCTCGACGATGGCGCGGAACTGCCGGCCGCGCTGCTCCGCGTTGTCGAACATGTCGAAGCTGGTGCACGCCGGGGCGAGCAGCACCGCGTCGCCCGGTCGCGCCAGGCCCTTCGCCTTCTCGAGCACGTCGCGGAAGTCGCCCCCCCGCACCAGCCGCACGGCGGACCCCAGGTCCCGCTCGATCGCCGGCGCGGCCTCGCCGTAGGCCACCACCGCGCGCACGCCGCTTAGGTGCGCGGCGAGCGGCGCGAACGAGGCCACCTTCGGCCGCCCGCCGAGCAGCAGCACCACCGGCCGCGGCACGCTGGCCAGGGCGACCTCGACGGCGCTCAGGATGGTGGCCTTCGAATCGTTGATCCACAGCACGCCGTCCAGCTCGCGCACGGGCTCGAGGCGGTGGGGGAGCGGGCGGAAGGTGGCGAGCGCCCCGGCCACGCGGTCGCGATCCGCGTCCGGCGGCACGGCGAGGGCGGCCGCGAGGGCGTTGGCCACGTTGTGGTCGCCGAGGAGCCGGAGGTCCGCGCGCTTGAGCAGCGGCGTGCCGCGCAGCACCAGCCAGCCGGCGGTGCGGTCGTAGAAGGCCGCCGCCGCCCGCTCGCGGAGCGAGAAGGTCTCGCGCGTGCCCGCCGCCGCGGCGGCCATCCCGAGCGCCGCCGCGTCGTCGCCGTTCACGACCCAGCGGCTCCCGGGCCCGGCGTTCCGGAACAGCAGCGCCTTGTCCGCGTAGTACGCCTCCGCGGTGCGGTAGCGGTCGAGATGGTCGGGCGAGAGGTTCGTCAGCACGCCGGCGGCCGGGCTGAGCGTCGGCGCGTCGTGGAGCTGGAACGAGCTGGCCTCCACCGCCAGCCAGGCCGGTGGCCGCTCCGCCAGGGCGACGGCGCTGATGGGGTTGCCGATGTTCCCCGCGGCCTCGGCGTCGCCCAGGCCCGCCGCCCGGAGCAGGTGCGCGACGCACGCGGTGGTCGTGGACTTGCCCTTCGTGCCGGTGACGACGACGAGGCGGGTGGACGGCAGGAACCGCGCGCCCAGCTCCAGCTCGGCCAGGACCGGCACGAGCGCCGCGCGGGCGGCCGCGAGGGCCGGCGCGTCCGGCGGCACGCCCGGCGAGGCGATCACCGCCCGGCAGCGGGCGACGCGCGCGAGGTCGTGGCCGCCCACCTCCACCGCGCAGCCCAGCGCCTGGAGCGCGGCGGCGTTCTCGCGCACCGCGGGCGTGTCGCCGGCGTCGGAGGCGTAGACCGCCGCCCCGTGCCGCAGCAGCAGCTCGGCCGCGGCGCGGCCGCTGCGCATCAGGCCGAGCACCGCGACCTCGCCGCCCTGCCACGCAGCGGGGATCATCGCGCCAGAGGACGCCGACCCGCCGCCGTCCCCGTCCTTCGCGCTGCCCGCACCCGGCTCACGCTGGCTGGAGGTCACCGGATCTTGAGCGTCGCCAGCCCGACCAGCGCGCAGATCAGCCCGAGGATGTAGAAGCGCGTCACCACGGTGGACTCGTGCCAGCCGAGCTGCTCGAAGTGGTGGTGCAGCGGCGCCATCCGGAAGACGCGGTGCTGCTCGGCGAACGGCCGGCCGAAGCGCCGCAGCCGGTACCGGAACACGCTCGTCTGCAGCACGACCGACACCGCCTCGGCCACGAACACCCCGCCCACCAGCACCAGCAGGAACTCGGCCTTGAGCAGGATGGCGGTCGTCCCCAGCCCGCCCCCGATGGCGAGCGACCCGGTGTCTCCCATGAACACCTTGGCCGGGTGCGCGTTGAACCACAGGAACCCGAGACAGCCGCCCGTCAGGCTGGCGCAGAAGATGGCCAGCTCGCCGGCCCCGGGGAGGTAGAAGACCTTCAGGTACTCCGACGCGTCGATCCGCCCGAACAGGTAGGCGAACGCGGCGAAGCTCAGCGCAGCGATGGCCGACAGCCCGGTCGCCAGGCCGTCGAGCCCGTCGGTCAGGTTCACCGCGTTGGACCACGCGGTCACCACGAACGTGACGAAGGCGATGTAGAGCGGCGGCTCCAGGACGATGAACACGTACTTGAAGAACGGGACGGTCGTGGACGACGGCGGGAGCACGGTGCCCGACCAGGGGAAGACGAGGAGCACGACGCCCAGGGCGAGGCCGAAGGAGATCTGTCCCGCGAGCTTGTAGCGCGCCACCAGGCCCCGCGGGCGCCGCTGCACCACCTTGAGGTAGTCGTCCACGAAGCCGATCCCGCCCATCCACACCGTGGCCGCGAGCGCGATCATCACGAACCGGCTGTCGAGCTTCGCCCACAGCAGGGTGGAGACCACCGAGGCGACGAGGATGATCACGCCGCCCATCGTCGGCGTGCCGCGCTTGCCGAGGTGCGTCGCCGGCCCGTCGGTGCGGACGATCTGGCCGACCTTGTGCGCCTGCAGCCGCGCGATGGCCGCGGGCCCGATGACGAAGGCCAGCAGCAGCGCGGTCGCGATCGCCGCGCCGGCGCGGAAGGAGATGTAGCTCACCAGGTTGGCGAACGTGTACTGGTGCGCGTAGGGAAGCAGCAGCTGGTAGATCACGCCGGCACCTCGTGCGTCGCGCCCGCGGCCGGGGCCGACGGCCACAACAGGGGAATCACGCGCTCCAGCTGCACTGCGCGCGACGCCTTGAGCAGCACGACGTCGCCGGGCCGGAGCGCCTCCCTGAGACCGGGGACGACGGCCTCGGGCGCTTCGCCCGTGAGCAGGGTCGGCGTCTTCGGCCGGCCCTTCTTCAGCCCCTCGAACGCCGGCGCGAACTCGCCCACGGCCGCCACCACGTCGGGCCGCGCCGCCAGGATCCGCTCGGCCACCGCACGATGCAGATCGCGCGAGGCCGCGCCCAGCTCCCGCATGGTGCCCGCCACCACCACGGCGCGGCGGTCGCCCCGCAGCGCGGCCAGCAGGTCCAGGGCCGCGGCGAACGAGGAGGGATTGGCGTTGTAGCAGTCGTTGATGACGGTGACGCCCCCCAGCTCGATCACCTCCGAGCGCCCGGCCGGCAGCCGGGTACGGGCCAGTGCGCCGGCTGCGTCCGCCAGCGGGACGCCGACCGCGTCCGCCACGGCCAGCGCCACCAGGGCGTTGGCGACCATGTGCCGGCCGAACAGCGGCAGCTCCACCGTGACGCCGCGCACCGTGAAGCGCGGGCGTCCGTCGGGGAGCAGCGTCACGCTCTCGGCCGTCCAGTCGGCCCCGGCCTCGAGGCCGGCGGTGATCACCCGCTTGGCCACGCCGCGCGCCGCCTCGGCGAGGCGGGCCGGCACGGTGCCGACGACCGCCGTCGGGGCGCCGGCGAGCAGGGCCAGCTTTTCCGCGAACACGCCGTCCAGGCCGCCGAAGCCCTCGAGGTGCCCCTCCGCGACCGTGGTGACCACCGCCACGTCGGGCCGCACCACCTCGCGCAGCCTGGGGATCTCGCCCGGCACGCTCGCGCCGCACTCGACGACCGCCACCTCCGCTTCGATCGGCGTGGCGAGCAGGGTCAGCGGCACGCCGACCAGGTTGTTGAGGTTGCGCTCCGACTTGTGCACGCGGAGCCGCGCGCCGAGCGCCGCGGCCGCCAGCTCCTTGGTGCTGGTCTTGCCGGTCGTGCCGGTGACGGCGACGACCGGCCCGGCGAGCGCGTCGCGCCGGTGGCGCGCCAGCGCGCCGAGCGCCACCAGGGTGTCGTCCACCTCGAACCAGTCGAAGCCGGGCCAGCGCGGCGTGCGGTGGCGCACCACGACCGCGCCCACGCCGGCCAGGCGTGCGTCGCTGAGGTAGTCGTGCCCGTCGAACCGCTCGCCCCTGAGAGCCACGAACAGCTCGCGCTCCTTGAGGGACCGCGTGTCGGTCGAGACGCCCGCGTACGTGTTGTCCCAGGAGGCGGCCGGCTGGCCGAGCGCCTCGGCGACGTGCCGGGCGGTCCACGGAAAGGCCGTCACGACACGCTCCCGGCTTCCTCGGCGCCCACCGCCGCGGCCACGATCTCCCGCTCGTCCATCGGCACGTGCTCCTCGCCCACGACCTGGTGGGTCTCGTGTCCCTTCCCCGCCAACAGGATCACGTCGTCCGGCTTGGCGATCGCGAGGGCCCGGAGCACCGCGGCCCTGCGGTCCACGATTCTCAGGTGCGGTACGCCCGCCATGCCCGCCTCGATGTCGCGCACGATCCGGTCCGGGTCCTCGCGGCGCGGATTGTCGGACGTCACCACCGCCAGGTCGGCGCCCCGCGCGGCGATGGCCCCCATCAGCGGCCGCTTGCCGGTGTCGCGGTCGCCGCCGGCGCCGAACACCACGATCAGACGCCCGCTGGTGAGGGGCCGCAGGGCGGCGAGTGCGCGCTCGAGGGCGTCCGGCGTGTGGGCGTAGTCGCGCAGCACCACGCACGGCCGGTCGGTCAGGCGCTCCATCCGCCCCGGCACCTGCGGCGCCGCCGACAGGCTCTTCGCGACGGCCTCGAGGTCCCGGTCGAGCGCGATGGCGGTGGCCGCGGCCGCGAGCGCGTTCTCGACGTTGAACGCGCCCAGCAGCGGGAGGGCGACCGGCGCGGCGTCGCCGCGCACCACCAGCCGGAACCGCATCCCGAGGCGGTCCCCCTCGACGTCCTCGCCCCGCACGTCGGCCGGCGCGCCGATGGCGAAGGTGATCCGCTCCGGCCGCGGCGGGAGCGCCCCCCACGCCGGGTCGGCGGCGTTCACCACCTGGTAGCCGCCCGGCGCGAGGTAGCGGTCGAGCTTCAGCTTGGCCGCCAGGTAGCTGGCGGCGTCGCGGTGGTAGTCGAGGTGGTCGCGGGTGAGGTTGGTGAACACCGCCGCGCGGAAGGCGAGGCCCGCGATGCGGTCCTGGTCGAGGCTGTGCGACGACACCTCCATCGCGACGGTCTGCACGCCGTCGAGCTTCAGGAGCGCCAGCGCCCGCTGGAGCTCGACCGGCCCGGGCGTGGTGAGCGCGCCGGGCGTGGGCACCAGCTCGCCCTTCCCGTCGATGGCCCCCAGCGTGCCGATGGAGCCGGCGGGCGCGCGGTCGCCGAACAGGTGGCGCAGCAGGTGCACGGTGGTCGTCTTGCCGTTGGTCCCGGTCGCCGCCAGCAGCACCAGGGCGTCGCCGGGGTTCCCGAAGAACGCCGCGGCGGCGACGGCCGCGCCGCGCCGGCCGTCGCGCACGACGGCCTGCGGGATCGCCGCGTCGGGCACCTCGTGCTCGACCAGGGCGAACGCGGCGCCGGCCCGGGCCGCGGCGCCCACGTAGGCGTGGGCGTCGGACGCGGAGCCCTTGTAGGCGAGAAACAGGGCGTCGCGCTCCACCCGCCGGCTGTCGGTGGTGACCGACGGAATCACGGCCGGCGCGTCGGCCGGCCAGCGCACCAGGAGCCCCGCGTGCTCGAGGCGCGAGCGCAGCGCGTCAGCCTGCACGGTCGCCTTCCGCGCGCACCACGACGGTGCGGCCCGGACGGGCGGGGGTGCCCGCCGCCGGCGTCGTCCCCGTGACCCGGCCCCAACCCTCGAGGCGCACCTCGAAGCCGCGGCGGTGCAGCGCCCGCGCCGCTGCGCGGAGGTCGCTGCCGGCCACGTCGGGCACCGGCACCGGCGCCGTGGTGTCGCGCCGCGCGGGCGCCATCGGCCACGGCACCACGATGCCGGTGCCCGGCACGGGGGCCGCGGCGGCCGGCGTCTCGCCGCCGCTGTCGGGGAGCCAGCGGCGCACCAGCCGTCCGCGGTCGAGGGCGACGCCCGGCGTCGCCAGCGCCGCCTCGAGAATCGTGCGGACCACCGGCGCGGCGGTCGAGCCCGCGAAGTACGAGCCCTGGGGATCGTCCAGCTTCACCACCAGGACGAGCTGCGGGTCCTGCGCCGGGAAGATGCCGACGAAGCTCGCCCAGTAGTGGCCCGGGAGGTAGCGGCCGCCGATGGCGCGCCGGGCGGTGCCGGTCTTGCCGGCCACCTGGTAGGTGCCGAGCGCCGCCCGCCGGCCGGTGCCTTCCTCGACCACACCCTGCAGCATGTGGGTGAGCTGGGAGGCCACCTTCGCGCTCACCACCTGCCGCACCGGCCGCGGCCGCGCCGTCCACAGCGCGTCCCCGTTCCGGTCCCGCACCGAGCGCACCAGGGTCGGCTCCAGCAGCACCCCCCCGTCCGCGAGCACGCCGTACGCCGCCGCGAGCTGCAGCGGCGAGACGGCCAGCTCGTAGCCCATGGCGAGGCTCGCCTGGCTCTCCGCCGTCCAGGCCCGCGGGTTGCGCAGCCGCCCGGGCGACTCGCCCGCCAGCTCCATGCCGGTCGGCGTGCCGAATCCGAAGTCGCGCAGCGCGGTGAACTGCTCGGCCGGCGACAGGCGGGCGCCGAGCTTCGCCATCCCGATGTTGCTGGAGACCCGCAGGACGTCCGCGAGCGTCAGGGTGTCGGCCGGATGGACGTCGTGGATCACGCGCCCGTTGAGCTGGTAGGTGCCGTGCTCCACGTAGACCTTGTCGTCGGGCGTCGCCTTCCCGTCCCGCAGCAGCGCTGCCGCGGTGAACACCTTGGCGGTGGAGCCCGGCTCGAACGCGTCGCCGAGGCCGCTCCCCTCCGCGGCGGTCCGGCGCACGCTCGCCATCGCGAGGATCTCGCCGGTGGCGGGCTGGATGATCACGATGTCGCCGCCCGTGGCGTGCACCGAATCCACCGCCGCCGCCAGCGCGTGCTGCGCGATCTCCTCGAGCTGCGCGTCGAGCGTGAGGTACACGTCGTCGCCCGGCCGCGGCTCCACCGCGGGGCGGGACGGCGAAGGATAGGTGTGCCCGCTCTGGTCGCGCAGCATCACCGCGCTGCCGGGCTGGCCCGCGAGCAGCGAGTCCAGCGCCCGCTCCAGGCCGCTGGCGCCGTGCCCGGCGTCGTTCAGCCGGCCGACGAGCTGCGGCGCCAGGTCGGGCCGCGGGTAGAAGCGCTCGAGCCGGGTCTCGAGGTACACGCCGCGCAGGGTCTTCAGGGGCATCACGTCGTTCCACGAGAACGGCCCCGGCCACTCCAGCCACGCGCGGTCGGACGCGAACGCCCGGGAGAACTCGCCCTCCGGCCGGTGCAGCGCGCGCGCGAGCAGCTGGACGGCCCGGCCGCGGTCGGAGACCTCCTGCGGCGCGAGGCCCACGCCGTACGTCTCCTGGCTCACCGCGAGCGGGGCGCCGTTGCGGTCGAACAGGGTGCCGCGCCGCGCCGGCAGCGGGACCCGCACGGTCTGCTGCGCCCGGGCGCGCTGGCGCCACTCGTGACCGTGCACCAGCTGCACGTCCACGGCCTTGGCGAGGACGGCGAGGGCCGCCAGCGCGAAGGCGATGCCGATCAACGTGATGCGCGACGGCGGCTTGATCACCCGGTCACCGGGCCCGAGGGTCCTGCAGAATGACGATCTCGGTGTCCAGGGGCAAGCGCAGGTGCAGGCGGGACTGGGCCAGCGGTACCAGCACCGCCCGGCTCGCGGCGCGGCGGATCTCGGCGCTGGCGGCCGCCCGCGTGACCTCGAGGGCCTGGCGGGTGGTCTGCAGCGCCTTGAGCTGCCGCGCGGTGGCCAGCGCCGCCGTCTGGCGCCAGACGACCGCGGCCCCCATGACCAGGAACCCCCCGAGCCACAGCGCCACCCAGTGCCGGCCGCGCATCTTCATGGCGCCTTCCGGAACGCGCGGAGCCGCGCGCTGCGCGAGCGCGGGTTCGCGTCGGTTTCCGCGGGGCCGGGGCGGATCGGGCGGCGGGTCAGGATCTCGCCGAGGGGCCGGCCGCAGCAGGTGCAGACCGGCTGCTGCGGCGGGCACACGCAGGCGCGGCCCCACGCCTGGAAGGCGTGCTTCACGACGCGGTCTTCGCCGGAGTGGTAGCTGATCACGGCCAGGACGCCGCCCGGCGAAAGGAGCTCGAGCAGCGCCGGCAGCGCCCGCCCGAGCCGCTCGATCTCGCCGTTCACGGCGATGCGCACGGCCTGGAACAGCCGCGCGAAGTCGTCCGGGCCGCTCCGGGGCCCGAGCACGGCGCGGATCGCGCCCACCAGGTCGTCGCTGGTCTCGAACGGCCGGTTGGCCCTGCGCCGCACGATCTCGCGCGCCAGCGCGCGGGCGCGCCGCTCGTCGGCCCACTCGCGGAAGGCCGCGGCCAGCTCGGCCTCGCCGGCGTCGGCCAGCCACGCCGCGGCGCTCGGCCCCTCCCCCGCCGTCATCCGCATGTCGAGCGCCGTCCCCGGACGGAAGCTGAACCCCCGCGCCGGGTCGTCGAGCTGCGGCGACGACACGCCGAGATCGAGGAGGATGCCGTCGGGCCGGAATGCCGCGACGGCGGCGTCGGCGGGGGCGTCCACGAAATCCCCGCGGCGGACCTCCGCCGCGCCGGCGAGGGCCGCCCCGGCCGCGAGCACCGCCTCGGGATCGCGGTCGAGCCCGAGCACGCGCGCGCCGGTGGCCACGAGCCGCGCGGCGTGCCCGCCCGCGCCGACGGTGGAGTCGAGAATTCGGGCACACCCCGCGAGGAGAGCCGCCACCTCCTCCAGCATCACCGGCTGGTGGTTGAACGTCGCCGGCGGTGCGAGGTGAGGCCCGTGAGACGCGAGAAGTTCACGTGAGACGTGAGACGTGGAAGTGAGAGGTCCCTCACCGCTCACGCCTTGGCGCCTCGCACTTCTCATGTGCACCTCTTACGTCTCACGCCTCACCTCTCCCTCGCCCCACCCAACGAAAACCGCCCCACCTCATGCTGGCTGGTGGGGCGGCGTAATGGCGGGGCTGACGGGGCTCGAACCCGCGACCTCCGGTGTGACAGACCGGCACTCTAACCAGCTGAGCTACAGCCCCCCGCGGCCAAGCACGTCAATATAGAAGCGCGAGAGGGCGCCTACAAGCTACTGCGGGCACTTCAGCCGCGTGCGCATCGGCGCCAGCGCGGCCGTCACGTTCCCCATGTAGGTCAGCATCTGGTTGGCCGCGTCCCGGCTCACCGATGCACCCGCCGCGATGTTCGTCTGCGACGGGGTGAAGGCCGTCAGGATGGCCTTGCTGAGGACGCAGGCCGAGTCCACCGTCGCCTGCTTGTGGACGTCCACCTTCAGCGCCTGCAGCGGCGTCAGCGCCGCCAGCCCGACGTTGAACTGCGCGCGGCCGAGCAGGAAGGCGATCGGCGCCGCGCTGGCGCCCGCCGCCGCCCACGGTTGCGCCTCGCTGAGCACCGCGATCGTCCTCGGGTAGTCGTTGCTCTGAAGGGCGGCGTAGCCGGTGCGCAGGAACATCTGCGCGGCCTGAGGCCGCCACGACGAGTCCGCCGCTACGGCCGCCCTGGCCTCGGCCAGGGACGAGTCGAACAGGACCACGGCACGGGCGCTGTCCTGCGCGCTCTTGCGGCCCGTGAGCGTGTCGAGCGAGGCGGTCGCGGCGAGGCCGAACCAGTTCGAAATCACGATCTGCCCGCGGCCCGTCTCCGGATGCAGCTGGATCAGGTGCCGGATCGCGCCCATCGCCCCGGTGGTGTCGTGCCGGTCGTAGAGCCCGGTGGCGTACTTGAACCAGCAGTCCGCGTCGCCCGGCGTCCGGATCGTGCACAGCCTCCGCCAGGTGAACGCGTTGGTGGAGTCGTTGGCCGCGTCGTAGAACGCGAGCGTCCGGGCGATGAACAGGGAGTCGATCTTGTTCGAGTCGACCGACGCCGCCGACGCCATCGACGCCGCCGCGTCCGCGAACTTGCTCTGGGCTCCGAGCGAGATGGCCCGGAGGACCAGCAGGTCGACCTGGTTCGGGTTCCGGTTGAGCGCGTCGTCCAGGATCATCACCGCGCTGTCCGGGTGCCCGCGCTTCACCTGGACCTCGACCGCCACCTTCTTGATGTCGTTGTCGGCGACGTCCACCTGCATGATGTGGTGCAGCATGTGGAGCATCTGCGCCGTGTCGTGCTTGGCCTCGTAGATCAGGTACAGCTGGCGGCCGACCAGCGTGTTGAGCGAGTCGGCGTCGTGGGCCCGCTCGTAGGCGGCCTGCACCGAGTCCGGGTTGCCGTTGTTCGCCTGGAGCACCTGCGCCAGGCACAGGTACGCCCCGCCGCTCTCGCGGTCGTAGCGCAGCGCGCGGTTGGCGGCCTCGGTGGCCTTGGCGTAGTCCTTGGCCTCCAGCGCGGTGCGGCACGCCGTGATGTGCTCGAAGGAGCGGAACTTGTCGGTGAGCCGGTCCGCCAGCTGGCTGCCCGCCTGCTCGACTCGGCCGCGGGCCACCACCAGGGACGCGCTCGCCGCGAGGGGGTTCTGCCGCACGGCCTGCAGCAGGCGCGCCAGCGCCAGCACCGAGTCGGTGCCGCGCGGGAAGATCATCCCGTCCACCATGAACCGCGCGTTCAGCAGGTGCGCCAGCTGCCCGATCTGGCTTGGCTCCAGCGGCTGGGTGCACGAGAAGCCGCTCTCCTCGAGCGCCTTGCACACCGACTCTTTGGTGATGGTCGCGAAGTCGCCCGTGTGCGACGTCAGCATCCGCTGGCGCACGGCGTCCGCCGCCACCGTCGCCAGGCTCGAATCCGGCGCCTGGTCACGGCCGAACGGGGCCACGAGCAGCTTGGGAGCATTGGGAGAGGCCGGCAACCGTGCCAGCTGCGCCCGGGCCGGCGCCACCTGGGACGCCCCGGCCACGAGGCCGAGACCGATCACCCGCACCCATACCGGGAGCCGCATTCCACGCCGCGTCATGCGAAAGATCCTCCGATGGCCTTCACCGTGCTCCGTACACCAGGCGCTGCCCGTGCAAGAAGTGGGCGAAGAGGGATTCGAACCCCCGACTTCCTGCGTGTAAGGCAGGCGCTCTGGACCAGCTGAGCTATTCGCCCGCGCGAGCCTACAGGATAAGACCCAAGGGCAGCAGGATACAGTAACCCACCACGAGCAGGATGGGCGCCGCCGTCGTCGAGCCCCGGGCGAGCAACACGTATCCCGCCCCCAGCACCACCACCGCCCCCACGAACAGGGCGGCGTTCACGGCCCCGAACTGCAGCCGGGCCTCAGACTCGGAACTCTGCACGGGGGTTGAGGATAGCCGCCGCCTCGAGGCGCGTCAAGCGCGGTCTCAGACCGCCGGCGGCTGCCCGCCGGCGGCCACGGCCTCGAGGGCCTCGCGGCACTTCTTGCCCCACGGGTTGAACTTGTTGGCCGCGAACCCCGCCTGCCAGGTGGCCTGGGCCGCCTCGCGTCCGCCGGCCAGCCACTGGGCGCGGCCCAGCTCGTAGTAGGCCTCGATGAGGTTCGGCCCCAGCTCCAGGGTCTTGCGGAAGAAGTTCTCGGCGTCCTCGTACATCTCGCGCTCGAGGTACACCAGGCCCAGGTAGTAGTTGGCGTACAGCGTGGCCTTCTTGTCGTTGGCCATCCGGATGGCCTTGGACAGGTGCTCGATCGCCTCGCCGAAGATCCGCTTCTTCAGACACACGTAGCCGAGGTTCACGCGCGCCAGCGAGTTGGCGGGCTCCTTGGTGAGGACCCGCTGGAACGTCCCGAGCGCGTCGTCGTAGTCCTCGCGCAGCATCTGGGCCCATCCCAGCAGCGACTCCGCCTGCACCTCGCCCGGCGAGAGGGTCAGCGCCCGGGTGAGCGCCTTGATCGCGCCGTCGTAGTCGCCGAGCGAGATCAGGCTCCAGCCCTTCTCGATGAAGGTGGACGCGCCGATGTGGTCCGCCTGGACGACCGGGTGCGCCGAGTCGAACGCGAGCGCGGTCGCGGCGCGGCTCTCCCCTTCCCGCTCCTTGAAGCGGTCCACCAGCTTCTTGATGTCGTCCTTGAGGGCCGCCAGCTCGCCGATGGCGCCGTCCACCTGCTTGAACAGCGTGATGATGTCCTGCTTGACCGCGGCGAGGGCCTGGGCCCCCGCCGCCGCGTCGAGCGCGCCGGCGATCTGATCGCGGCGCTGCTTCAGCGCCTGCACGACGTCGTCAGCCATGGGCCTTCTCCGCGCCGATCCCCTTGAGCTTGATGCGCTCGGTCGAGTTGAGCAGCCGTCCCGCGTGGAGCAGCACCACCGTGCGCGAGGGCTGGGTGACGATGCCCTGCACGTAGGCCGCCGCCAGCCCGCGCACCACCGGCGGCGGCGGCGTCACCGCGTCGGCGGCGACCCGCAGCACCTCGCTCACGGCGTCCACCACGGCCCCGATCACGGCACCGTCGGCCTCGACGACCATGATGCGGGTGTCGGCGCCGAGCGGAGCGTGCGGCAGCTCGAAGCGCTTGCGGAGGTCGATCACCGGCACGACGCCGCCCTCGATCTGCAGCACGCCCTCGAGGAAGGGCGGCGCCTTGGGCAGGGCCGCCGGCGCCTCGTAGCGCAGGATGCGCTGCACCTGGAAGATGTTGAAGGCGAACTCGTGTCCGCCCACCCGGAACACGACGATCTGGAAGGTCTCGTCCTGGCTCGTCATCGCTCGGGCTCCTCGAGCGCGGTCACGCGCTCGGCCAGCAGGGCGACGTCCAGCACCGTCACCAGCGCGCTCCCCCAGCGCCATACGCCGCGCGCGGGGAGCGACCCGGTGGCGGAGCCTCCCACGAACTCGGCGTCCCCGTCCACCACCGCCTCGACCTCGTCGACCTCGAGCGCCAGGTCGGCGCCGCCCATCGTCACCACCAGCGCGGAACCTCCGGGCTCGACCGGCGGCGCGCCGCCCGCCAGCAGGGCCGCCAGCGAAACGACGGGCAGGAAGCGCTCCCGGTGCGGGATGAGCCCCCGCACGGCCGCCGAGCGTGCCGGCACGCTGGCCAGCGCTCCGACGGCCACGACCTCGCGCACCGCGGCGACGTCGAAGCCGTAGCGCTCCGCCCCCAGGCGGGCGACCACGAACGGGAAGGACGCCGGTGCGCTCACGGGCGCGAGCCCGCCCGCCGCCGGATCTCCGCGACCACCCGCGCCGCCATCTCGCCGAGCGGCACCACCTCGCAGGCGGCGTCCGCCTGCACGGCCGCCTGCGGCATCCCGTACACGACGCACGAGCCGCGGTCCTGGGCGAAGGTCGTGCCGCCCGCGCGCCGGATGGCCACCAGGCCCTCCGCTCCGTCGCGGCCCATGCCGGTCAGGACCGCGCCCATGGCCGCCGGCCCGAAGGTCTCGGCCACGCTGCGCAGCAGGACGTCCGCCGCCGGCCGCACGCCCCACAGCGGCGCATCCCGCGTCAGCTCGATGGTCGGGGCGCCGCCGGCGGCGCGCACGCGCATGTGGTAGTCGCCCGGCGCCACGTACACCGTGTCGGCCGTCACGGCCGCCCCGTGCGCGGCCTCGAGCACCCGCATCTGGCAGATCCCGTCCAGCCGCTCGGCCAGGCTGCGCGTGAACCCGGCGGGCATGTGCTGCACGACCAACACGGCCGCTTCGAGCCCGGACGGCAGCGCCGGCAGCAGCTCCACCAGCGCGCGCGGCCCGCCCGTGGAAGCCGCCACCGCCAAGACGAACCGGACCGCGCCCGGCGCGAGCGCCTGGCGCGGGCGATCCGGCGCCCGCGGCTGGACCGCCCCGAGCAACGCGCGGTCGGCCGCCGCCGCCGCCCGCAGCGCCGCCAGCAGCCGTGCGCCGAGCGCCTCCGGCCCGGGGTCGTCCCGCCCCTGCGGCTTCTCGACCAGGTCCACGGCCCCGAGCTCCAGGGCCCGGATCGCCTCGGAGGTGTCGCGGCCGGCCCGGGCGGACACCACGACGATGGGCCGCGGCGCCTCGCGCATGATCCGCTCGATGGCGCCGAGGCCGTCAAGCTCGGGCATCGCCAGGTCCATCGTCACCAGCTCCGGCTCGTAGGCCCGGACCTTGGCCAGCGCGTCGAGCCCGTTCCGGGCGGTCCCGACCACCCGGAAGTCCTCCGACGCGCCGATCACGTCGCTCAGCACCCGCCGCATCAGCGCGCTGTCGTCCACCACCAGCACGCCGTGCCGCGCCGCACCGGCCGGCCCGCCGCTAGAGGACGACCGTGCCACGCGCCACCGTGCGGACCTCGACGCGTCCGTCCGCCAGGAAGAAGTAGACCGACCGGCCGTGGCTCTTCAGCACGTCCTCGCCGACGACGGGGACGCCCGCGGCGGCCAGCACCTGCCGCGCGGCGACCACGTTCCGCTCGCCCATGGCCACCGCCCCGGGCGCGGCACCGGCGCCGAACATGCTGGCGCCGCCCACCAGCCGCGCGGTCAGCCGGCTCCGCTCCGCCCCGACGCCCGCCAGCCGCGCCAGCAGCAGCGGCATCACGGTCTCCGGGAAGCGGCCCGGGTTCGACTGGTCCCGCGCGAGGCTCGGCGATGGCAGCAGCAGGTGCGCGAGACCCCCGGCGCGGGCCACCGGATCGTACAGCGCGATCGCGACGCACGAGCCGAGCCCGAGCGTGACCAGCACCGTGTCGCCGCTCTCCACCGCCCAGTCCCCGACCCGCACCAGGCGCTCGGTCACCGGCGCACGTACAGCCGCTCGCGCGGCTCCTCCAGCTCGAACCGCGCCTTCGCCGGTCCCAGCATCGTCTCCACCTTGCCCAGGAGCAGCAGGCCGCCGGGCGCGAGGGCGTCGGCGAAGGTCGAGAACAGGCGCTCCTGGGTGGGCCGGTCGAAGTAGATCACGACGTTGCGGCAGACGATCAGCTGGTAGGGCGGCTGCGGCGCCGGCTCCCAGGTGAGGTCGTGCGCGAGGGGATGCACCACCTGCGCGAGGCCGGCGGCGAGACGGTAGGGCGGCCCCTCGGTGAGGAACCGCTCGCGCAGGGCCGGCGGGACGTCCTCGACCGCGGTCGCGGGGTACTCCGCGCGGCGGAGCGTCTCGAGGGCCGTGGGATCGAGGTCGGTGGCGTCGATGCGCAGCCGGGCGCGGAGGCCGGCCGTGGTGCGCGCCCGCTCCGCGAACAGGATCGCCAGCGAATACGGCTCCTCGCCCGAGGCGCAGCCCGCCGACCACACGGTCACCGGCCCCGGCGCCGCCCACAGCCGCGGCACCACCCGCTCCCGCAGCAGGGCGAAGGTCTCCGGGTTGCGGAAGAACTTGGTGACGTTGATGGTCAGCGCGTCGAGCAGGAGGTCGTACTCCTCCGGCGTCCGGTCCAGCAGGGTGGCGTAGGCGGCGTAGGTGTGGACGCCGCGCGCCCGCATCCGGACCGCGAGCCGCCGCCGCAGACAGGGCTGCTTGTAGCTCGACAGCACCAGGCCCCGCTCCCGCTCGACCTTGCCCATCAGCGACCGCAGGTCCGCGTCCTCGGCTGCCGCCTTCAGATCCGCTCCAGCGTGTCGAGGTTGGCGCGCGCGAGCTCGTGCGCCGGGTTCATGGCCAGCGCCTCCCGCCAGTACGCGCCGGCGCGCTGCGCGTCGCGATCGCGGATCGAGAGGTTGCCGAGCTTGAAGTACACGTCGTCGCCGAGCCGCGGGGCGATCTTGATGGCGCGCTGGTAGGCCTGGCGGGCGTCGTCCGCGCGCCCGCTCTTGTAGTAGAGGTCGCCGAGGTTCTTGGAGACCTGCGGCAGCGAGGGGTCCTCCTCCAGCGCGGTGGCGAGCAGCTGCTCGGCGCGCTCCGGCTCGCCGTGCCGCTCGTGCAGCACCGCGAGGTTGTTGCGCAGCGGCGCGGCGTGCGGGAAGCGGGCCAGCCCCTCCTCGGCGATCGGGAGCGCGTCCTCCTCCCGGCCGGCGAGCACCGCAGCCAGCGAGCGCGCCCAGTACCACACCGCGCTCGGCGGCTGGCCGCCGGGCGCGAGGGCCTTGACCCGGTCGAGCCGCTCCACGGCCTGGGGCCCGTGCCCGCGCTTGAGGGCCACGATGCCCCAGCCCATCGCCACCCGCCAGTCCTGCGGAGCGCGCGAGGCGGCCTCGGCGAAGGCCGCGTCCGCTTCGGCGAGGCGGCCCATCTGCTCCAGCGCCACGGCCAGGTTGTGCAGCACCGCGGCGTGCCCGCCGCCGTGCTCGGCCGCGTGGCGGAAGGCGTCGACGCCGTCGCCCCAGCGGCCCTGGCGCAGCGCCACCAGCCCCAGGTAGAAGTGGGCCTCGCTCTCGCCCGGCCTGAGGTCGAGCACCCGCCGGAATTCGCGCGCGGCCTCGTCCAGCATCGCCGTCTTGTAGAAGGCCAGCCCGAGGTTGCGGTGCTCCTCCACCCGCGCGTCGCTCCCCACCGGCAGCTCCTCGGCCTGGGTGCGGCCGAGGCGGTGGGCGAACCCCGCGGTGATCAGGCCGTAGAGGGCCTTGCCGACGTCGAACTCGAGCAGCCCGGAGTCGTCCACCAGCCGCAGCACGTCGCGCTGGCCGTCGAGCAGCGGGAGGATGCGCTCCTGCTCCGGCGTCAGCGAGACGCCGGAGGACCCCAGGCGGGGGCGGTCCACGACGAAGATCAGGTCGAACGACGGGATCTTCTTCTCGATCAGGCTCCACTCGTCCACGCGGCGGGCGCCCTCGAGCAGCAGCGACTCCGGGGTGATGCGGACCAGGAAGTCCTGCGCCTCGGGCACCACGTCGCTCTCGAAGCTGAAGGTGCCGGAGACCCAGGTGAACAGGTAGTACACCGCCTCCTCGATCTGCACCCGCATGTAGCGCTCGAGCTCGGGGCGCGAGATGAACCCCTCCTCGACCAGCAGCTCGCCGAGCCGCTTGTCCCGCTCCCGCGCCTGCCGCTCGATCGACGACTCCAGCTGCTCGTTGGTGATGAGGCCGCCCTTGACCAGGATGTCGCCGAGCCGGTCGCGGCGGTTGACGATGGACGCGTAGGTGATCAGCCCGCGGTCGAAGTACACGTAGCCGAAGTTGCTCCGGTCGGCCACCGACAGGCAGCCCGTCTTCTGCCCCATGGACAGCAGCTGCAGCACGTCGGGGAGACTGGCTTCCTTGAGACTGCCCTTGATGGCCATCAGCGCAGCTCCTCGACCAGCCGGTCGGTCGCACCGGGCCAGTCCCACACCACCTTCTCGCGGCTGCCCATCACGGCGTCGAGGCCGGCCGGGACGACCGCGGACACGGCCTGCGCCTGCGACGGACGCAGCGAGCGCCCTTCGATGGCGAGCCGCGCCGCCTGCACAGTGAGGGTCTCCGCCGACGGGTCCATCCGCGCCATGGCGCGGTTCACGAGGCCCTGCACGGCCCGCGCGCTGTCGGCCGGCCGGGCCGCGAGATACTCCACCGCCTCGATCTCGGCCACGACGTTGCGGGTCGCGAGCAGCCGGCGGACCATTTCGGCGCGCATGGTCCGGTCGGGCGGCGCGAGCTCGACGGCCAGGCCGCCCTCGAACCGCGTGGTGAGGCGCGGCGCGAGCCCGGCGAGCTGGCCGGGCAGTCGGTCGGCGCTGAAGGCGAGCTGCTTCTCGGCGTCGGCGAAGGCGTTGAACAGGTTGAACAGCTCCTCCTGGGTGGCGTCGCGGCCGGCGAGGAGCTGGACGTCGTCGAGGATCAGGGCGTCGGCGCGGCGGAACCGGCGCCGCCACCACTCGATGCGGCCCGCGTTGATGGCCTGGACCAGCTCGTCGGTGAACGCCTGCGCCGAGAGGCACGCCACCACCGCGTCGCTCCGCGCGCCCAGCAGCGCGTTGCCGACGGCGTGGAGGAGGTGGGTCTTCCCGCTGCCGCTCGGACCGGTGACGAACAGGGGGTTGAACCGCTTCCCCGGCTCCTGCACCACGGCACGCGCCGCCCGCACCGCCGCCTCGTTCGCCTTGCCCTCGATGAACTCGGCGAACGACAACCCGCGCGAGGGCGGCGGCGGGGGCTCGACCCCGGCCTTCACCCGCTCGGCGACGGCCCGCGCCTCCTCGACCCGGTCCGGGTCGTGGAAGACGGCGTTGCCGGCGGCCGCCGGGTCGTACTCCACCGCCTCGTCCAGCAGGCGCCGCAGCTCCTCGGCCCGCGCGGCGTAGTCGGCCAGCGCGCTGCCGACGTCCGGGATCTCGTCCGACAGCAGCAGCTGCTCGAGCCGGGTGGTGCGGAAGCCCTCGCCCTGCCAGCGGAGCACGGCCTCGCCGATCCGCGAGCGCCAGGCCTCGACGGTCTGCGCGACCGTGGTCGAGATGGCGCTGAGGAAGGAAGCGAACTCGTCCGGCGGCTCCGCGGCCGGGGCGGGCGGCGCGCTCGGCGCCGCCGGCGCGGGCTCGGCGCGGGGCGCGGGCACGGCGGGCAGCTCGTCGGCGAGCAGCGTCCGGGCCGCCTCCGGGGTGAGCGCGCCGCCGCCGACCGCCTGGAAGGCGATGAGGCGGTTCACCAGCCCGATCAGCTCCCGCACGCTGGTCGCGCCCACCTCGGCCACCGTCTCGAGCACCGGCCGCGGGATGTCGGCGCCGCGCTCGGTCACCTTGCGGTGCAGGATGGCGAGCCGCGTCTCGAAGTCGGGCGCCGCGATGTCCACCAGCAGCCCGCCCGACAGGCGCGTCACCAGCCGCTCGTCCAGGTCGGCGATCTCGCCCGGCGGTCGGTCGCAGGTCAGGACGATCTGCCGCTCGGCGCCCTGCAGCGCCTCGGTGACGCGCAGCAGCTCGGCCTGCATCTCGCGGTGTTCCGCCAGGAACTGCACGTCGTCCAGGAGCAGCAGGTCGGTCTCCAGGGCGCTGCGGCGGAACGCCTCGATCTGGCCCGCCGCGACCGCCGCGTGGTAGCGCTCGACGAACTCCTCCAGGGTGAGGTACTCGACGCGCAGCGAGGCCTGGTGCTCGAGGGCGAGGAAACCGATCGCCTGCAGGAGGTGCGTCTTGCCCAGCCCGGACTTCGCGTACAGGAACAGCGGGTTGTACGACGTGCCCGGCGACTCGGCGACCGTGCGCGCCGCGGTGGCGGCGAGCCGGTTGCTCCCGCCCACCACGAAGCTCTCGAACCGGAACCGCGGGTTGAGGTCCACGTCAGACCCGCCGCGCGCCCATGCCGCCCTGGCTCAGCCGGCGCAGCACGTCGGCGGCGACCCCCTTGAGGGTCTCGAACACGCCGACGCCGTGCAGCGCGTCGGCCGGGAACGTCCGGAGGCTGCGGAAGTTCAGCGCCTCGTCCAGCTCCTCCGGCGAGAGGATCAGCTCGCGCGGGAGGTCCTGCTTGTTGAACTGCAGCACCATCGGCAGGGTGCGCGCGTCCACGCCCTGCTCGAGGATGTTGACCTGGAGGTTCTGGAGGCTCTCGATGTTCTCGTCCAGCTGGCGCACCTGGCTGTCGGCGACGAACACCACGCCGTCGGCGCCCTGGAGCACCAGCTTGCGGGTGGCGTTGTAGTAGACCTGGCCGGGCACGGTGTACAGCTGGAACTTGGTCGCGAACCCCGAGATCGTCCCCAGGTCGAGCGGGAGGAAGTCGAAGAACAGGGTGCGGTCGGTCTGGGTGGCGAGCGACACCATCCGGCCCTTCCGGTCGGACGGGACCTGCGAGTAGACGTACTGCAGGTTGGTCGTCTTGCCGGACCGTCCGGGCCCGTAGTAGACGATCTTGCAGGTGATCTCGCGGGTCGTGAAGTTCACCAGCGACATGTGATCACCGCTGAAAGAGGGTGGCGAGGCTGCGGTTGAGGTCGGCCTCGAAGTCCTCCGCGAGCACCGGCTCGCGGAGCTGGTCGGCCGGCGCCGCGCGGCGCAGCGCCGCGGCGAACTCGTCGTAGAACAGGTCCACCAGCCCGATCGACGTCTCCTTCCCGAACACGGTGAGCACGATCAGCGCCCCGCGCGGCGTCGAGCACGCGGCGAGGTGGATGCCGTGCCGCTCGCCCGCGTGGAACAGGGCACCGAAGGTGCGCTCGCCGATCTGCTGGGCGAGGGCGCCCGAGGCGGCCATGATCGCCGCGCCCAGCGCCGAGGCCGCCATCAGGTCCACGGCGCGGGCGAAGCCGTGCTGGGCCAGGACCTGGCCGGCCGGCGTCATCAGCACCACCAGCCGCGCGCTCGACTCCGTGACGTAGCGCAGCAGCGGCTGCTCGGCCCACGGCTCGACGACGGTGGTGGTCACCGCGCCAGCGCCGCGGCAGCCCGCATCATCTCGAGCCGCGCCAGCCCCACGTTCACGCGCCCGTCGGCCAGCGCCACCACCAGCAGGTCGGGCGGCGCGGGCGCCACCAGCAGCGTGCCCCCCGCCGCCTCCATCTGCACGAACCGCACCCGGCCGGCGCCCACGGCGCCAGCCGAGCCACTCACCTTGCGCACCAGCGACGCCGCCAGCGCCGCCACGGCGCGGCCCGGCACGCCCTCCATCAGGAGCTGCGCCACCGGGAGGCCGTCGTCGGCCGACACCCACATCGACCCGCGCATCCCGCGCACGCGGGAGATGCGGTCCAGGGCGCGCGCCAGCTCCTCGCTCACGCCCCCTGCCCTTCCAGCCAGGCCGAGGCCGTGCCCCGCGCGCGCTCCGCGAAACGCAGCGCGAGCCCCACTGGCATGCTGCGGTCGCGCCGCACCAGGAGCAACGCGCCGGGTCCGACCGGCGCGACCACGAGATTCGCACTCTCCGCCTCGGCGACGATCGTGCGCCACCCGCCGAGCGCGAGGTGCTGCGCCGTGCGCGTGGCCTCTCCCGACACACCGGCGAGCCCGGCCGCCGCGAGCTCGGAGACGTCCCCGCCGCTCGGGGAGGCGAGGCCTCCCGCCAGCACGAGTCCCCGCTCGTCGAGGAGCAGGATGTCCGCCGTGGCGCGGTCGAACCCGCTGAAGACCGGGGGCCGCGCCCGGACGCCGGCGCCCCTGGCCGCGCCCGCCTGGGCCGCCGGCCCGGCCCCGGCGTCGGGCGCCGGCACCGGGGTCCCGGGCGTGGGCAGCTCCGCCGCCGGGAGCTCGGCGGTCGGCAGGTCCGCCACCGGGGCGTCGCGCCGCATCGTCTCGAGCGCCCGCTGCGCGGCCTCGTCGTCCGGATCGATGGCCAGCGCCCGCTCGAGCGCCTCGGTCGCGGCCCGGGCGTCGCCCTGGCGGAACCGGACGAACGCCACGCCCTTGAGCGCGCCCGGGTGCTCCGGCGCCAGCTCCAGCACCTTGCTCCACGCCAGCTGCGCCCGATCCAGGTCGCCCAGGTCCGAGTAGATGCGCGCCAGCACGTCGTGCCCGTCCGCGTGCTGCGGGTGGCGGGCCAGTCCGTGCAGCGCCACGCGCAGCGCCTCGTCCCGCTGGCCGCGGCGGCGCAGCGACTCGGCGAGCTCGGCGTAGGCCAGGCTGGACGGGTCGCGGGCCAGCGCGGCGGTGAGCGCGCGGACGTCGTCAGCCACGCTCGCCGCCCAGCATCCGCTCGAGCGCCGCCGCCGCCGAGCGAGCCTCCGCGACCTGGCGGCGCTGCTCCTCGTCGGCGTGCCCGTCCACGAGCTTCTCCCACCGCTCCCAGGTCTCGCGCGCGTCGCGGAACCGGCCCGTGGCCACCAGGGCGAAGCCGCACCAGCGGTACGCCTCGGCAAAGTCGGGCGCGAGGCGCATGGCGCGCCGGCAGGCGTCCACGGCCTCCGAGTACAGTCCCGACGCGAGCTGGGCGCGCCCGAGCACGAGGTGCACGCGCGGCTCTTCCGGCCGCATCGCCAGCGCGGTCTGCGCCGCCTCCCTCGCCGCCTCCACGTCGCCGGTCTCGAGCCGCACCTCGGCGGCCGCCACCAGCGCCCCGGCGTCGTCACCGAGGCTGGTGCGCGACTGCCGCACCGCCACCGGGTCGTGCAGCTCGACCACCCCGGTCGTGACGAGGCCGAACACGGTGCGCGCCACTTCGAACTCGCTCACCGCCAGCGCCGTGGCAAGCTGCCGCAGGTCGCGCTCGCCGTCCACCTCGGCCAGCACCTCCCACTCGGCCGGGTGGAGATCCAGCTGCGCCGCGGCGCCGTCCGCCTCCAGCGGCGCCAGCGCGGCCACGACCCCGAGGTGCGGCACCCGGGACTCGATGCGCGACCACTCGTCGATCCGGCGCGCGCCCTCCATCAGGACCTTCTCGGTGGGGAGCGAGACCAGCGCGTCGGCGGGGGCGCCCTCCAGGCCGCCTTCCGCGAAGGAGAACGACCCCTCGCGCCACGACAGCAGCTCGAACACCGCCTCCTCGATGTGCCGCTCCACCTCGTGCGCCAGCTCGCGCGGCATGAGCGCGCCCATCTCGACCAGGATCTGCCCCAGCCGCCGCCGCGAGCCCTCGCGCTGCTGCACGGCGCGGGCGTGCGACAGCTCCTCGACCGTGATCCGCCCGCCCTCGACCAGCCGGTCGCCGATGCGGTGCGGGTTGGAGCGGATCTGCGCGAACACGATGGCGCCCCGGTCGAAGAACACCGTGCCCTCATTGTCGCGCAGGTGGCTGGTGATGCGCAGCACCCCGGTCTTGCGGCTGAGGTCCAGCAGCTGGAAGACGTCGTGGAGCCCGAGCTCCTTGAGGGGGCCTTCGATCGCCACGGTCAGGCCGCCTCGCCGGCGAAGATGTGCACCAGGTCGCGGGCGGTGCGCGCGTGGGCGCGCGCCTGCTCGGCGCGCGGCCCGGCCGGCGCGAGCGCGATGACGCGCTCCCACTCGCCGATGGCGTCGTGGTAGCGCCGCTCCCGCGCCAGGGCGAGCCCCAGGTGGTAGCGGGCCTCGACGTGGTCGGGCTGGAGTCGCACCACGCGCTCGACCGCCGCGCGGGCGTCGAGCTCCTGGCCGCGCTCCAGCAGCACCTCGGCCAGCAGCACCAGGGCCTCGAAGTCGTACGGGTCGCCCTTCAGCACGGTGATCAGCACGTCCATCGCCTCGGCGCCGCGGCTCTGGCCGTGGAGCAGCCGGGCGAGCGCGAGCGAGGCCACCCCGTAGCTCGGCAGGTGCTGCAGCGCCGAGCGATAGGCGGCCTCGGCCTCGCGCGCGTCGCCCCGCCGCTCGCACAGGCCGCCGTACTCGACCCACACCTCGACGTAGCCCGGGTCGAGGTCGAGCGCGCCGCGGTACGCCTCGCGGGCGAGGTCGCCGTCGCCGACGGCGCGGGCCACGTCGCCGAGGAGCTTGCGCACGTCGGCGCGCTCGGGGGAGCGCACCTGCGCCCGCCGCAGCACGTCGAGCGCCGCGGCGGGATCGCCGGCGCGCGAGCGCGCCTCGGCCGCGAGCAGCTCCGCGTCCACGTCGTCCGGCGCCTGCGCGAGCAGCTCCTCGGCGAGCGGCGCGGCCTCGGCCACGCGGTCCAGCGCCAGCAGGCAGCGCACCTCGCCCGCGCGCGCCCCGCGGTGCGCCGGCGCGAGCGCGCGCGCCTCGCGATACCGCTCCAGGGCCTCGCCGAACAGGCCGCGCCGCGCGAACACCTCGCCGCTCAGCACCGCCGCCTCGGCCTTGTCGCCGCCCCGCGCCACGGCGCGCGTGATCTCGGCCGCGGCCCGCTCGAACAGCGACTTGGACAGGAGATCGCGCGCCAGGCCGAAGGGCTCGCCCCGGGTGCCGCCGCGCGCGGGCGCCGGCACGACCGTGGTCCGCAGCTCGGCGAACAGCGAGTCCAGGAGGCGCGGGTCGAACACGAAGGCCTCCCCGCCGTCCACCAGCGGCCGCTCCACCGTCAGCTCGGGGAGCCCGGGCAGCGCGGCTTCGCCCTCGGGCAGCTCCATGGCCAGGAGGTACTTCTGCGGCACGTAGTACGGCTCCAGCTCGAGCGCCCGCTTCACCTCCCGCAGCGCGCCATCGAACTCGCCGAGGTTCGACAGCGTGAACGAGAGGTTGTAGTGCGCCGCCGCGTCGTCGGGATCGGCCTCGACGGCGCGGGCGAAGGCGTTGCGCGCGTCGGCGTAGCGCTGCAGCTCGACCAGCACCACGCCGACGCCGTTCCACGCCACGGTCGAATCGGGCGCCATTTCCAGGACCTGGCGGTACGCCTCGAGCGAGAGCTGGTGGCGCCGCATCTGGGTCAGGAGCAGCGCGAGGTTGAGCCGGGCCGCCAGCAGGTCGCCCGCGCGGGTCAGCGCGTCCCGGAACGCCTCCACCGCGGGCTCCACCTGGCCGAGCGACACCAGCACCACGCCGAGGTTGTTGAGTGCCGGCGCGTAGCCCGGGTCGGCCTCGAGTGCCCGGGCGTACGACGCGCGCGCCTCGTCGCGCCGGCCGCCCCGGTGCAGGCCGACCCCCCGCTCGTTCCAGAACTTCGCGCTCGCGGGATCCTCGGCCACCAGCTCGTCGTACAGCTCGAGCGCAGCGTCGAGGTCGCCCTTGAGCAGCTGTACCTCGGCCATCGCGCGCCGCACCAGGCCGCGGTCCTCGCCGCGCTCCAGCGCGAGCCGGTACTCGTGGAGGGCCTCCTGGTGGTAGCCCTTCTGGCGGAACGCCTGGGCGAGGTGGTAGTGGGCGAGGGTCGCGCGGTCCCCGCCTGCGGGCTCGACGCGGCGCGAGACCCGCGCCTCGCGCTCCGGCAGGCTCCGGGTGTCGCGGGCCTCGAGCGCCAGGTTGGCCTGGGCGCGGGCCAGCGCCGGGTTGAGGCGCGCGGCGCGCTTGGCGGCCGCGCGCGCGTCGGTGTGGCGCCCCAGGTCGCCGAGCACGAAGGCCAGCAGGTGGTGCGCCTCGGCGTTGTCGGGGTTGAGGGCCACCGCGCGCTCGAGCGCGCCGAGGGCGACCTCGTTCTGGCCGCGGTTGTAGAGCACCTCGCCGCGGTGGTACTCGATCACCGACGAATCGGGGTCCGCCTCCCGGGCGCGGTCGAACCACTCCAGGGCCGCCTCGAGGTTGCCGAGCCGCTGCTCCAGCAGCCCGAGCTGGGTCAGCGCGCCGAGGTCGCGGGGATTGTGGGCGAGCAGGGTGGTCAGCTCGGCGTGGGCCTCCTCGTACTGGCCCACCGCGGCGCAGGCGCGTGCCACCTCCCACCGCGCGTCGCGGTCCTCCGGGTGCCGGCGCAGGCGTTCCCGCAGCTCGGTGATGCGGCGGTCGTAGAACCCGCTGCGCCGGCAGGCGATCTCGAGGTTGCGCTGCGCCACGGTCATCTTGGCGTCGAGCTCGAGCGCGTGGGCGAAGCAGCCCACCGCCTCGGGGAACAGGCCCTTGCGGAAGTACAGCACGCCGAGGTTGTTGTGCGCGCCGGCGTCGGAGGCATCGATCCGGCGCACGAACGACCGGAGCACGGCGAGATCGCGATCCGAGGCCACGGTTCCCGGCATCGCCGCCCCCGCCGTCAGGTGAGCCGCACCGCCTGCAGGATCGCGCGCAGCGA
>DATJUT010000023.1 GCA_035502185.1 Gemmatimonadales bacterium | reverse complement strand
GCTGCGCTGGTAGTCCAGCGTGAGCGCGGCGCTTGCGGCGGCGACACCCACGCCCGGCCGCCGCCGCACCACGATCTCCGGCCACCGGAGGCCATAGTCACCTATCAGCTGGGGCCGGCCCGTCGCCTCGAACAGCGCCGCGGTGATCGGGAGGATGGTCACGGCGTCTCCCATGGACGTGCCCATGAAGCCGGAAGGCGCCACCCCGATGATCGTGTAGTCGCGCTGGCCCACGTGCAGCGTCTTCCCCACGGCGTCGGCGCGACCGGCGTAGGCCGACCGCCAGTAGGCGTAGCCCAGCACCGCCACCGGCGTTCCGGCGGGTTCGCGGTTCTCATCCGACGTGAAGAAGCGCCCAACGACCGGACGCATGGCGAACAGCCGCCAGTAGCTCGCGGTGACGCCGAGGATGTGCATCTCCTGGACGTCTGTGCCCACGCCGACCGCCACCGACGGGTCCACGAACGCGGCGACCACGTCGAACGCCACGCTGTCCTCGGCGAGATCGTGGTAGGTCTGATACGAAGTGTGCGTGCCCGGGACGTCCGCCCCCTCCGGCACGTGGTGCACGAACCAGACGCGATGGACCCGGCCGGCGACGGCCAGGTACGCCGGCGGCTTGAGCAGCAGCCGGTCCACGATCCCGAACATGGTCGCGTTGGCGCCGATGCCGAGGCCGAGCGTCAGTACCACGACCAGCGCGAAGCCCGGCCTCAGCCTGAGCCCGCGCAGCGCGTAGCGCAGGTCCTGCCGCACCGCGCCCCACCAGTCGGCGCGCCGCTCGGCGTGGACGCGATCCCGGTCGATGGCCACCAGCCGCTTGCGCGTCGCGGCGACGTCGCCGAAACGGCGCTCGGCCTCGCGCCGAGCGGCTTCCGGCTCGAGTCCCCGCTCCGCCAGGTCCCGGGCAGCCTGATCCAGGTGGAAGCGCAGCTCCTCTTCGACCTCGCGCTCCACGTCGGCCGCCCGGCCGAGGCGGAATACGCGACGCACGCCGGTCCAGCGCATCATGGCAGGACCCTCACGCGGTCCGGAGGACCTTGAACAGCGCGGTGGCGTAGCGCGAGAACGCCGCGCTCTGCGCCCTGAGCTCCCGCCGGCCGGCGGCGGTCAGCTGATAGAACCTCGCCCGGCGGTTGTTGTCCGAGAGACCCCATTCGGCCGCCACCCAGCCGCGCCGCTCCATGCGGTGGAGTGCCGTGTACAGCGCCCCCTCTTCGACCTGGAGGTCGTCGTCCGTGGTCTCGCGGACCCACCGGGCGACGGCATACCCGTGCATCGGCCCCCAGGTCAGCGCCTTGAGGACCATCAGGTCCAGCGTCCCCTGCATCAGCTCCAGATCGGCGGCCACGGGCTTCCCCTGAACAGTTGATGGGAACATAGAAGGGGGCCGGCCGCAGGACCAGCCCCCTCAACGTTTCAGGGATGTGGCTCGGCGCCCCGAGCGGAGCCCCCCGCCAGAACCGCCGATCGGATGGGTTGGCGCCCCGGCGCCCCGCCTACCCCCGGCACTCCGGCGGGCCGAAGCGCCCGAAGCCCTGCCCGCCCGCCGGCTGGGCCGGCGCCGCCTGCCGCGGCCAGACGTTGTCCGCCGCGTCGTGGTCGGGGAAGCGGCAGTGCGGATCGAAGACGATGCGCTCGATCCGCCGCGCGCCGAAGTCGAGCTTCGCCTCGAAGGTGCGGCTGCCGCCGAACCACACGTCCACCGGCCAGGTGACGATCGCCGTCGAGTCGTCCACGATCCGGGCGCCCTTCATCGCCCGCAGCCGCGGCCCCTTCGGCGCGAAGTGCACGGCCAGCACCACCGGCGAGGGCATCTGCCCGTCCTCCCGCACCGTCACCGTCGCCCGGCCGCCGCGGATGCGCGCGTCCGCGATCGACCCGTCCACCGACTCCGTCGTGAACAGCCAGGAGTACCAGAACCAGCCGAGGTCCTGGCCCAGCGAGCGATCCATCGAGAAGGCGTAGTCCCACGGCGAGGGATGCTTGAAGCGCCAGCTCTGGGCGTACTCCCGCATGGCACGCTGCACCGCGCTGTCGCCGACGATCCCGCCGAGCATCGAGAGCATCATCGGCGCCTTGGCGTAGCCCTGGAACACGTACATCGGCCCGCCGTAGTTGGCGTCCCACATCAGCGGCGCCTCGCGCTCGTCGCCGCTCGTCCGGCCGTACTCCTCGCCGACGCCGTCGAGCTCGGCCGGCTGGCCCGCCCGGTCGGCGCCGGAGAGGATGTTCATGTACTGGTTGAACCCCTCGTCCATGAACGGATACCACGTCTCGTTGGTGCCGAGGGTCATCGGCCACCACTCGTGCCCCGCCTCGTGGTCCGACGCCCCCGCGGCCGAGAAGATGATCATCGGGTACTCCATCCCGTTCTCCGGCCCGTCGGCCAGCGTCAGGACCGGGAACGAGTAGGGAATCCACAGCCCCGAATAGAACTGAAGGGCGTGCCGCGCGATGGTGGCCGCCTGCGCGAACTGCCGGGCGCGCCAGGGCACGTAGAGCATGTTGACCGGCACCGGGCCCTTGCCGGGGATCGTCGCCCGCGTCGCGTCCCAGACGTAGCGGCTCGACGTGGCCCAGGCGAAGTCGCCCGCGGTGTCGGCGGCGAAGTGCCACACCAGGCGGTCCCCCGCCGCCGTGGACTTGCCGGGGCCGACGTCGTCCGGGCCGACGATGCTGAGCGTAGAATCGGACTCGAGGACGTGCGACAGCCGCTCGCGCGCCGCGGCCGTCAGCACCTCGCCGGGGTTCTGCAGCACGCCCGTGGCCCCCACCAGCCAGCCCGCGGGCACGTCGAGCGCCACGTCGAACCGGCCGAAGTTGTTGTAGAACTCCGAGAAGCCGAGGTACGGCTCGGTGTCCCAGCCGCCCTCGCGCAGGTCGTCGAACACCGCCACCCGGGGATACCACTGCGCCACCTGGAACAGGGAGTCGCCCCAGGCGCCCATCCTGACGCCGCGCGTGTTCGGCGGAATCTGCGGCACCGTGAAGTGCCAGTCGGCCTCGAGGGTGAAGCTCCCGTGCGCGGGAACCGGCGTGGCAAGCGGAATGCGCGCCGACGTGAGCCGCAGGTCGTAGGGCGGCGGGACGGTGACCTGGAACGAGTTGCCGCCGCGCGTGATGGTGCGCAGCGTCGGCTGGGGATTCGGGTCCACTGCCTGCCCGTCGATGGTGAGACTGGTCACCCGCATCCCGTCGGTCTCCCGCATGCCGGGCACGACGTCGGCGCGCGGCGCGCCGGGACCGAACAGGTTCTGGTCGAGCCGCAGGACGACCTCGCGCATCGCGCTGTCGCTCGGGTTCTGCACCACCACCCGCTCGTGTCCCGTGACCACGCCCGTCGCCGGGTCGAGCCGCGCCGTGATCGTGTAGTCGGTCCACAGCTGCCAATAGTGCGGTCCCGGACGCCCGGTCGAATCGCGCGTCCCGGCCGCGAAGGCACGGCGGATCATGTCGGTCAGCGGGATGTCGCGGCGGATCGCGCGCTCCGGATACGTCGGGCGCGCCTGCGCCAGGACGGTCCCGGGCAGCGGAATCAGGGCGACGAGCGTGGCGAGCGCCACGGCGGATCTGCGCATGGTGACTCCCGAAGGTTGGGACGACTCCGGCGACCCCGGCCCTGCGGCACGGGTCGGATACCAGAGTACGCACGAGGGCGCGGGAACGTTCCCGGGGCTAGGGCGCCCGGCCTGGCGAAGGCTGCGCTCCCACGTCGCGCGGAACGACGTAATAATCCGGATCCACCCGGAATGCGGCCGGACTCGACAGGCGGAGCCCCGCGGTCTGCCACGCCTCCGTGGGATGGATCACCGCCCAG
>DATJUT010000022.1 GCA_035502185.1 Gemmatimonadales bacterium | reverse complement strand
CTGGGGGGCACGGGTGAGGGTGAAATCCAGGGTGTCGTCGTAGTCGAACGGATCGAAGTTGGTGCGCGCGGCGAACATGTCCAGGCTGAAGCCGTCCAGCGAGTCGGCCACGTGGGCGGAGACCGTCACCTGGAAGGCGGTCGTGCCGGTGACCGCGCCGCCCCGCGTCGAGTCGTTGAAACTGACGACGTGCGCCCCGTCGGTGGCCGTGCCGCTGAGCCGCGCGGTATCGGCCGCCTGTGTGCCGGACAGGCCGACCAGGAAATCCGCGATGCCCGCGGTGCCGTTGCTGGCCTGCGAGCGGAGCTGCAGGGTCGAGCCGGCGCTCTGGTCGGTGAGGTCGAGCCATCCGTCGGTCGCGAGGGGAACGGTGGGCAGGCCGTAGCTGGTCACCTGGTAGAGCAGGAACCGGAGGCCGCCCGCGGGGCCGCTGGTGTCGGCGCTGACGCGATAGGCGCGCGCCGCGGTGTCCCAGACCACGACGCGCCGGAACAGGGAGTCGGCGATCAGGCCGGCCGCGTTCCCTGCAAGGGCGGCGACGCCGGAGGCGGCCGGATCCGGACGCGGAGCCGACCGGCCGGCAGGTGGGGCGCACGCGATCGTCGGTGCGGCGCCCGGCGTCGCCGGCGGGGCGGCCGCGGCGGTCAGCAGCGGGCTCAGGGCCGTCAGGCTCAGCATCGCCGGCGATCCGAGGACGCCGCTCACGACCGCCAGGGCGGAGTCGACCGCCGCCGGGTCGAAGCCGACGGTCGGCGGCGGCGGCGGCGCCGCGGTGTTCTTGTCACACCCGCCGAGCGCGGCGGCGCAGCCGGCCAGGAGGGCCAGGCGGAGCCACCGCGAGCCGGCTTCCGGGACTCGGTGCGCGAGGGATCTCGCGGCCTCACGCCGCGGCCCCAATGTCAGAGGCATGGAGGCGTAAGTATAACCACTCCAGGGACGTTGGTGCCCGCCACCGGGCTGGCGAGCTCAGCGGTTCCGCGAGCGAAGGGGGCCCTGCGGTGGCGCGGCGGCTTCAGTCCGAGAAGTCGTCCGGCAGAATGTACTTGAGCGGATCCACGGGGCGGCCGTTGACGCGCACCTCGTAGTGGAGGTGCGGCCCGGTCGAGAGTCCGGTGGAGCCGACGAAGCCGAGCAGGTCGCCGCGACGGAGGATCTGGCCTTCCGCGGCCGCGGTGCGTGACATGTGCGCGTACCGCGTCTCGAGCCCGAAGCCGTGGTCCAGCACGACCATGAGCCCGTATCCTTCCTGCCAGCCCACTTGGATCACGCGGCCCTCGGCCGGCGCCACGATCCGCGTGCCGTACGGCGCGGCGATGTCGATGCCCTCGTGCGGCAGGTTCTCGTGCAGGATCGGATGGTAGCGAATGGCCGCGAACCGGCTGGACAGGAAGCCCGCCGTCGGCATGATGGTCGGCGTGGCCTCCAGCTCCATGTGGTGCGCGGCCAGGCTTTCGGCGGCTTCCTTGAACGAAGCCGATAGGATGCCCGCGCGGCGGATCAGCGCGTCGAGATCCGTGTGGATGCCGGCTGCCTCGCGGCCAACCGCTCCGCCCTCGACCAGCAGGCGGTCGCGGTCGGGCCATGGCCCCACCGGGCCGCCGATCCCCGCCCGCTCGACGTCGGGGTTCAGCGGATCGATCCCCGCCACGAGGCGGGCTTCGTTGTCGCGCCGTGACAGGAGGTTGAGCGAGTCCCTGAGGGCGTCCACGCGCCCGCCGAGGCGGGCGACCTCACCGGCGATGGTGCGGTTGCTGCGTTCCAACTGCCGGCCGTGCGACAGGTCCACGGAGCGCGACACGACGCCGATCGCCGCCACGATCGTGGCGGTCCCCACGACTACCCCCAGCCCGGCGGCGACCCTCAGGACGGTCCCGGACACGGTGAATGCCCTCGTGCCGGTCGTGTCGTGGCGCACGAACAGAACCGTCCAGCGGCTTGTCGCCATCTGCGCTCCACTATGGAATGGTCGATGTGCCCGCGTACGCGGGCCAGGAGGGGCTGACGGGAGTGTTCGTACCGTATCCGCCGTGCCGGGCCTCGTCAAGGCGGACCGGCCAGGCCGGGGTGCGGCGAGCTGTCGCGCACCGGTATCCGAGGCCAGTTTACAGAGCCCCGCACGACGAGCTCCGGTGCACCTGGTAGACGCCCGCTCTCTCCGAGTCCCTTGCTGGCTTCCTCTGGCCGCGCTGCTGGCGGGCTGCGGGCGACCGCCCCGTGTCGAGCCGTTCGAGGTCACGGCCCGCTACCCTCATGATTCAACCGCGTACACCCAGGGCCTGGTATGCGCAGACGGTGTGCTGTTCGAGAGCACCGGCCTCTATGGCCAATCCGAAGTGCGGCGCCTCGACATCCGGTCGGGGCGCGTCCTCGCCGCGGTCCGGCTCGCCGCCGACCGGTTCGGTGAAGGCCTGGCCCTGCTCGGGGGCCGTCTCTATCAGCTCACGTGGAGGGAAGGCGTGGCCTACGTGTATGACGCTGCGACCCTCGCCTTGCTCGACTCCCTCCGGTATCCGGGCGAGGGGTGGGGTCTTGCCACCGATGGTGCGTCGCTGATCATGAGCGATGGGTCGGATTCGCTCCGGTTTGTTTCGCCCGGGACCTTCCGCGTGAAACGCGTCGTGCACGTGCGGTATCAGGGGGAGCCACTCCACCGGTTGAACGAGCTCGAGTACGTGAAGGGGGACCTCTTCGCCAATGTCTATCAGACGAACTTCGTGCTGCGGATCGATCCGGGAACCGGTACGGTCAGAGAGGTGCTCGACTTCTCAGGCCTCTACCCTCAGGACCGGCGGCCGCCCTGGGCCGACGTCATGAACGGGATCGCCGTGTCCGATAGCGGCGAG
>DATJUT010000021.1 GCA_035502185.1 Gemmatimonadales bacterium | reverse complement strand
GGGGGTCCGCACCGGCGGCGACACCGCGCCGGTGCCTCTCGTCGCGAGCCCCTACACGGAGCTGCAACCCGCGCTCTCGCGCGACGGGCGCTGGCTGGCCTACACCTCCAACGAGTCGGGAACGAACGAAGTGTACGTGCGGCCGTTCCCCGATACGGGCGGTGCCCGCTGGCAGGTCTCCAACGGAGGTGGCGAGGAGCCGCGGTGGTCGGCCGACGGACGCGAGATCTTCTTCGTGGACCCGAGAAGCCGTCTCATCGCCGCGGACGTTCGGCCCGGCCCGGCCTTCGCCGTCGCCGGACAGCGACCGCTGTTCTCCACGCTCGACTTTTTCCGCGAGGGTTTTCACCAGTCCTACGCCGTCTCGGCGGATGGCCGCTTCTTCTATTTCATGCGCCCGCTGCAGTCGAATGCGGGGGCGCAGGCGCCCCAGATCGTGCGGGTGGACAACTGGTTGGCCGACCTCAAGGCGAAGCTGGCGCGGTGAGGCGTGCGCGATGACTGACGTCCTCGAGCGCCTGAAGGCCTCCCTGGCCGGCCCGCGCATCCGGCGGCTGATATCGTGACGGGCGGACGCGCCCGAGCAGGAGGTGTCGCATGACGACGGCCGACGCAGGCAGGGCGGGTGATACCCGCAAGCCCCGCGACGACGAGATCGACGTCTACGGCCTCACCCACGTGGGCAAGGTCCGGAAGAACAATCAGGACCATTTCCTCCTCGCGTCCATCCACAAGCGCATCCAGCTGCTCCAGACCAGCCTGTCGGATCAGCAGCGGCTGCCCTTCGGGGACGAGCGGCTGGCCGTGATCGCGATGATCGCCGACGGCGTGGGCGGCGGGGAAGGCGGGGAGAAGGCCAGCGCCACCGCCCTCGAAATCGCGACGCAGTACCTCGTGAGCAGCATGAACCTCTACTACAGCGCCGACTCGGCCGAAGCCTCCTTCATGGATGCACTCCAGGGGGCCGCGATGCGCTGCCACGACGCGGTCGTGGCGCGGGCCAAGGCCGAAGGCGTCAGCCGCTCGATGGCCACGACCCTCACGCTGTGGATGGGCGTGTGGCCCTGGTTCTATCTCCTCCAGGTGGGCGACTCCCGCTACTACCTGTATCGCGGCGGGCAGCTCACCCAGGTCAGTCGCGACCAGACCCTCGCGCAGGATCTCGTGGACCAGGGCGTGTTCACGCGGGCGGTGGGGGAGCGCTCCCGGTTCGCCCACGTGCTCTCCAGTGCGATCGGGGGCGAGAAGACGATGCCGGTCGTCACCCGCCTCCGAAGCGAGTGGAACATCGTCCACCTGTTGTGCAGCGACGGCCTCACCAAGCACGTGCCCGACGAGCGGATCGCCGAGCGGCTGGCCGCGATGACCTCGTCGCGGCAGGTGTGCGAGCAGCTGCTGGAGGACACGCTCGAGGGCGGCGGCACCGACAATGTCACGATCGTGGTCGGACGGGCCGTGCCGAAGGAACCCGGCGCGTGAAACCTGTGGCGCGCCTGGCGACCGCCGGGGCGGACGTGTACGCGACGGAGGTCGAGAAGCGATGAGCGCGCCGAAGGCCATCCAGGACTACTATCCGGACGACTTCGCCCACTGCTACGGCTGCGGGCGGCTCAACCCGCGCGGCCTCCAGCTCAAGACGCGATGGGACGGCGACGAGACGGTGGCGCGGTTCACCCCGCGCGCCGAGCAGGTCGCCCTCCCGGGCTTCGTGTACGGCGGCCTGATCGCATCGCTCGTGGACTGCCACGCCATGGGCACCGCGGCGGCGGCGGTCGAACGCGCGGAGGGGCGCGAGGTCGGCGCCGGACCGGCGCCCCGCTTCGTCACGGCCTCGCTCCGGATCGAGTTTCTCCGGCCGACGCCCCTGGGCTCTGAGCTGGAGGTCCGCGCCCGCGCCGTCGAGGTTGGAGCGCGCAAGGTGGTCGTGCACGCCACGGTCTCGGCGAACGGCACCGTCACGGCCACCGGGGAGGTGGTCGCCGTTCGGATGCCGGATTCGATGCTGTCCAGGTCCGTCCCGGGGGAGCGCGGATGAGCCGCGTCCGCCGCTGCGGCCTGGTGATGTTGGCCTGCGCCGGGGTGTTCGCTGCCCCGGCCCTCGCCCAGCCGGACTCGGCCGTCGGCATTCCCGGCCTGGGCACGCTGACCTTCCCGACCTCGGCGACGGTGCCGGCCGCCGGGCAGGCGTTCCTCCGCGGTGTGCTCCTGCTTCACGCCTTCGAGTACGACGACGCGGCGGCGGCTTTTCGCGAGGCCGAGCGGCTCGAGCCCGGCTTCGCGCTCGCCACCTGGGGCGAGGCGATGACCTTCACCCATCCGGTGTGGGACGAGCAGGACGTCGCGGCGGGCCGCGCCGCCCTGGCCAAGCTCGGCGCCGACCCGGCGGCGCGCGCCGCGAAGGCGCCGACGGCGCGGGAGCGGGGGTATCTCGCGGCGGTCGAGATCCTCTACGGCGACGGGCCGAAGGCGCGTCGCGACACGCTGTACTCCGCGGCGATGGCCCGGGTCCTCGCCGCCAACCCCCGCGACGACGAAGCCCGCCTGTTCTACGCGCTTTCGCTGCTCGGACTCAGCCAGGGCGTACGCGACGTGCCGACGTGGCTGCGCGCCGCGGTGATCGCCGAGAGCGTCCTGGCCAGGAATCCGCGCCACCCGGGCGCCGCGCACTACGTGATCCACGGGAGGGACGACCCGGAGCACGCCGCCGGCGGGATGGCGGCCGCGAAGGCGCTGGCCGGCGTTGCGCCCGGCGCGGACCACGCCCAGCACATGACCTCGCACATCTTCGTCGCGCGGGGGATGTGGGACGAAGACGTGACGGCGAACGACAACGCCATGCGGGTGGTGAACGCCTGGCTCCACGACCACGGCCGGCCGCCGGCCTTCTGCGGGCACTACAACCTGTTCCTCGACTACGGACTGCTGCAGCTGGGCCGGTTGCGCGAGGCCGCGCGCCTGCTGGCGTCGTGCCGCGGCCAGAGCTCGCGCCAACGCCCCGGCCCGCACGACCTCGATCCGGACGACTACTCGTTCGTGACGATGTGGTCGCGCTACGTGCTCGATGCGCGCGACTGGTCGGGCGAGGTGGCGCGCTGGAGCGTGGACCCGGGCCCCGCGCCGGCGCCGCGACTCAGCTACTGGTTCACGCGCGGCTTCGCGGCGGCGCGACGTGGCGACACGTCCGACGCGCGGCAGGCGCTGACGGCATACCGGCAGGCGCAGGACGAAGTCCGGGACCTGGTGGACAGCGGCGGCGCGCCGCCGTCGCCGGACGATCGCGAGTTCCTGAAGCGCATCGAGGTCCTGCGTCTCGAGCTGGCCGGCCTCGTCGCCAGGCTCCAGGGGGATGGCGCGGGCGCCCTCGATACGCTGCGCCGGGCGACGGTGGTGGAGGACAGCATCGCCTACGTCTTCGGGCCGCCGTTCGTCAACCAGCCGTCCCACGAGCTGCTGGGCGAGGAGCTGCTGGCGGCGGGCCGGGCACCGGACGCGCTGGCCGAGTTCCGGAACGCGCTGTCCCGCACGCCCGGCCGCACCGCGGTGCTGGTCGGCATCGCGCGCGCGGCGCGCGCGACCGGCGACACCGCGAGCGCCGCCCACGCCCTCGCCCGGCTCGCCGCCGTCTGGCACGGTGCGGACCCCGACTACCCGGGGCTGGCGGAGCTGCGTCCCGCCCCGCGCGCGCCGTCGTCCGATTCCCCGCCCGGTCCGCCACCGGGAGCCGCACCCGAGCTCACCGACCAGGCCAGCGGCACCACGCAGCTGTTGATCGGCCTCGCCGTCGTCGACGAACGGGTGGTGTGGGTGAGCGGGACCGGCGGCACGTTCCTGCGCACGACCGACGGCGGCGCGACGTGGCAGGCGGGCCGCGTGCCGGGCGCCGACACGCTCCAGTTCCGCGACGTGTACGCCGTGGACTCGACCACGGCCTGGCTCCTCTCGATCGGCAACGGCGCGGCCTCGCGGATCTACCGCACGCTCGACGGCGGCCGCACCTGGGCGCTGCAGTTCACGAACGACCAGCCGAAGGCGTTCTACGACTGCCTCGACTTCTGGGATCCGCGGCGCGGTCTCGCGATCAGCGATGCCGTGGACGGCCGGACCGTGGCGCTCGCGACCGACGACGGCGGCGATCATTGGACCCGCATCCCGCCCGAGCGCCTGCCGCCGGCCGTGGCGGGCGAAGGCAGTTTCGCCGCGAGCGGGACCTGCGTCGTCACCCGCGCAGGCGGCGAGGCGTGGATCGCCGTCGGCACGCCGAGCTCGCTGCTGCTGCACACCCGTGACTACGGAGCAACCTGGACCGCGGACACAGTCCCGATCACGGGCATCACCTCGGTGACCTTCCGCGACCGCGCCGACGGCATCGTCGCCGGTTTCGACTCCACGGTGGCCGCGGCGGCGACGCACGACGGCGGGCGCACCTGGGCGCGCGGCGGGCCTCCGCCGTTTCGGGCCGGCGTGTACGGCGCCGCCTACGTGCCCGGAGCGCCGCGGCCGACGGTGGTCGCCGTGGGTCCCGGGGGCTCGGCGTATTCGCAGGACGACGGCGCGACGTGGACCCCCATCGACGGCAACGCCTACTGGTCGGTGGCCTTCGCGTCGCCGCGCGCGGGGTGGATGGTGGGGCCGCACGGCCGCATCACGAAGCTGGGAGGTTTCTGACGTGCCGGCGCCGGCGACGGCGGCGGAGGTTCGCGCCGCGTGAGCGAGGCCACGGGACGCCTGTCGGCCGCGCTCGCCGACCGCTACCGCATCGAGCGGGAGCTGGGCCAGGGCGGCATGGCGACCGTCTATCTGGCCCACGACCTTCGGCACGACCGGCCGGTCGCGCTCAAGGTGCTGCGCGCCGAGCTGGCGGCGGTGATCGGGGCCGAGCGCTTCCTCGCCGAGATCAGGACGACCGCGAACCTCCAGCACCCGCACATCCTGCCGCTGTTCGACTCGGGCGCGGCGGACTCGTTCCTCTACTACGTGATGCCCTACGTCGAGGGCGAGAGCCTGCGCGACCGGCTGACGCGCGAGAAGCAGCTGCCGGTGGACGAAGCGGTGCGGTATGCGACGGAGGTGGCGGGCGCCCTGGACTACGCGCACCGGCACGGGGTGGTGCACCGGGACATCAAGCCGGAGAACATCCTGCTCGCGGAGGGACAGGCGCTGGTCGCGGACTTCGGCATCGCGCTGGCGGTGAGCCGCTCGGACGGCGGCACGCGGATGACGGAGACGGGGATGAGCCTCGGGACGCCGCACTACATGAGTCCCGAGCAGGCGATGGGCGAGCGCGAGATCACGCCGAAGGCCGACGTGTACGCGCTGGGCTGCGTGCTGTACGAGATGCTGCTGGGGGAGCCGCCGTTCACGGGGCCGACGGCGCAGGCGGTGGTGGCGAAGGTGATGACGGAGAAGCCGGGGCCGATCGTGGCGCGGCGGGACCGGGTGCCGGCGCACGTGGAGGACGCGGTCTTCACGGCGCTCGAGAAGCTGCCGGCCGACCGGTTCGCCACGGCCGCCGAGTTCGCGGCCGCGCTCGCGGCGGGAGGCACGGGCACCCGTGCCACCCGTCGGGCGACGGCGGCGCCGCGACCCGGTCGCCGCTGGACGGTGGTCGCCGCCGGCGTCGGCCTGCTGGCGGCCGGCCTCGTCCTCGGCGTGGCCCTCACCCGCCGCGGCGGGCCACCCATCGCCGGCTTCGGTCGGGCGACGAAGGTCACGTACGACCGCGGGCTCGAGATCATGCCGGCGCTTTCGCCGGACGGGCGCTCGGTCGCCTACGCGGCGGGCACCTCGGTGGCGCTCAAGATCTTCGTGCGCCAGGTCGCCGGCGGCCGGCCGATCCCGCTCACCGGCGACAGCAGCGAGGTCGAGTGGGAGCCCTACTGGTCGGCCGACGGCACGCGCATCCTCTTCTTGGCCCGCGGCGGCGTGTTCAGCGCGCCGTCGTCCGGCGGTGACGCGCGGCCCGAGATCCCCGCGCCGGCCGGCGCCCCGGTCGTCTCGGCGGAGTGGTCCCCCGACGGCAAGACCATCGCCTACGTGGTGTCCGATTCGCTGTTCCTGTGGGCGAACCAGCGCCGGGAACGGCTGCTCGCCACCATCCCCGCGCCGGCCCTGTGCCGCTGGTCGCCGGACGGGCGGCTCATCGCGTGCGCCTCGGGCAACGCGTACTACCTGGAGCCGGGGATCGTCTTCGCCAACCTCTCCCCGAGCCGCATCGTCGTGGTGC
>DATJUT010000020.1 GCA_035502185.1 Gemmatimonadales bacterium | reverse complement strand
CTGCCGCTCACCTCTCACGCCTCTCACTTCTCACGTCTTCGCCGCTCACTTCTCACTTCCGCCTCTCACCTCTCACCTCTCACATTAGTATTCAGCTCATGCCCTGGCCCTTCGCCTCCCTCTGGGAAGACGCCCTCACCTTCGACCGGTTCGTCGGGGACTCCTCGCAGCACTGCGAGCTGTGGAGGGGCGTGTACCGGACGGCCCACGTGCCCGCTTGGGCGACGGAGGCAGCCGCGAGGCTCGGCCGACCTCTCCGGCTCGTCGTGCTGACCGAGGATTGGTGCGGCGACGCGTCGAGCACGGTACCCGTGGTGGCGCGGTTCGCGGAGGCCGCGGGATTCGAGCTCCGGGTCCTGCGGCGCGACCAGCATCCCGAGGTGATGGACCGGTACCTCAGCCCTACCGGCGCCCGGGCGATTCCGGTCGTAATCGTGCTGACTGAGACGATGGACGAAGTCGGTCACTGGGGATCGCGGCCCGCGGAGCTGCAGGCGTTCGTGATGGGGGAGCGGGCGAAGGGCCGAACCTCGAAGGACTACTTTCCCGAGGTCCGCCGATGGTACGCCAGGGATCACGGCGAGTCCACGCTCCGGGAGATCCTGGCCGTGATGTCCGGAGGCCGTGGCGGAGGACCATAGCCCCCTCCGACACCCAGCACGGTCCCGGCCCGGAGCCCCCCCCGCCCCGTCCCGGCTCGACGAACCCTGCGGCGGCTCGCCGGTGTACGTATCTTCCGGATGCGATCCCGTCACAGCCGTCGTCCTGACCCTCCACGAGGAGTCGCGGATGCGTCTACGCCTCGCCATACCGCTCATCGCCGGAGGCACCGCGCTGGCCGCCGCACCGGCGGCGCAAGCCCAAACGCCGTCGGCCCAGCTGCCGACGCTGGAAGTCGGCCAGGTGGCGCCCGACTTCGCGCTGACCGGCGCCACCCGTTACGGAGTCCTGCGGGACCCGGTGCGGCTCAGCGATTTCCGAGGCAAGACGGTCGTCCTCGCGTTCTTCTTCAAGGCCAGGACCCGCGGCTGAACGATCCAAATGCACGCGTACCGTGATCAGTACGCGAAGCTGTTTCACGGCGGACAGAACGTCGTCCTCATCGCCATCAGCGCCGACTCGGCGGACGCGCTGGCGAGCTGGGCGCACGACGACCAGTTCCCGTTCCTGATGGCGAGCGACACCGGCGCGGTGGTGGGGAGGCGGTACGGCGCCTACGTCCAGCGCGCCAACCTCGACAACCGGACCCTGTACATCGTGGGACCGGACGGGAAGATCGCCTGGAAGGCGGCCCCGTTCCGGGAGATCGACCCCACGGCGTACACCGACCTGGGCTCGGCGATCGACCGGATCGCCGGAGCCGACTCGAGCTCGACCCACTAGGACGGCGGCGGGCAGCCGTGTGACGGAAGCCTGGGCCCGGCGGTTGCCGGGCCTTTGCTTTGTGACACCCTCGAGCCGGTCCACGTAGTTCGCCAGGAGCTCTCCGGCATTGCGAACCCGTTGACTTGCCTCAATATTCCGTATTCCGGAATATGGAACGTCAACCCGCCTTGAGGCCAAGCGACGTGGCCGTCGCGCTCCAGCTTGCTCGTGCGCCGGGAGCGCGCTACGCCGACCTCGCTCGGGTGCTCCATCTGGGGGTGGCGGAGGCGCATCGCGGTGTCCGCCGCCTCCAGCTCGCCGGTCTGGTGATGCCTGGGGAGCGGCGGGTGGACCGGCAGGCCCTGGTGGAGTTCCTGGTGCACGGGGTGCGCTACGCCTTCGCGCCCCTGCTCGGCGCCGAAGCCTCGGGGGTCGCGACCGCCGAGGCGGCGCCCGGTCTGGCGGGGAAGTTCCAGGCGGAAGGTGGCGTGGTGTGGCCGCACCCGGAAGGGAAGGCTCGGGGCAGGAGCCTGGTGCCGTTGTATCGGGGGGGGCCGGCGGCGGCGGTGGCGGACGCCTGGCTGCACCGCTCACTGGCCCTGGTGGACGTGCTGCGCGTCGGCGGGCTGCAGCAGCGCCGCCAGGCGCGGGCGCTGCTGGACGAGGAGCTCGGTGCGCGGCCGGCCTGAGGCGAGCCGGCACGACGATCGGCCGGGGCTAGCTCCCCGTCGCCCGAGCGGTCGCGGCCTCGATGTCCTGGTCCTGGCCGGTCCCCGTATACACCACACGCCCCCGGGCATCGACCACGACCACATACGAGGTCGTCGGGGCCTGATAGGCCCTGACCGCCGCGCCCGTCGCGTCGAACAGGAAGCGGAACGGGTAGTGATGTTCCGCCACGTGCCGCTTCACGGTCGCCGGCGTTTCGTTCACGGCCACGGCGACTTCCACGAAGTCCACCCGGTCCCCGAACCGGGCGTGCGCGGCCACGACCCTGGGCATCAGCGCGGCGCAGATCGGGCACCAGGTCGCCCAGAACTCGAATACGACCGGCTTCGTCCCGACCAGGGTCGCGAGATCCAGGGCCCGCCCGTCGAGGTCCTGTACGACGGCCGCGGGAGCGGGGGAGCCGACGGCGAGGCCGACCTGGTCGTCCTGCGCTCGCAGGGCGGCCGGGCTCGCCACCATCGGGGCTCCGATGGCGACGGCGAGCGCTGCCCACAGGGGGGGCCTCACCATACCTGGCCCGCGAGCACGAAGTAGTATTCCGCCATCACCAGCAATACCACGCCGGCCCCCCGCTTGATCCACTCCAGCCAGCGTCCGGAACGCGGCAGCGCCCGGAGCGTTCCCGAGAACAGGCCCGCCGCGATCAGAATCGCCGTCATTCCGAGCGCGAACACGAACAGGTAGGCGAAGCCCAGGAGTCCGCTTCGCGTCGCCGCCACCCAGGTGAGCACGGCCGCGAAGGCGGGCGCACCGCATGGGGCCGCGACGATTCCGCTCGTGGCTCCCATCAGGAAGACCGCGGGATAGGAGCCGCCGCTCAAGCCGCCGGCCCAGGCGAGGATCCGGGCCGGAGCGCTGACGGGGACGGTGCCGATCATCGCGAGCCCGAACACCAGCAGCAGGTTGCCGACGACCAGTCGCGCCCACGGGCTGGACGACACCGTCCCGAACAGGCTGCCCGACAGGCCCGCGACCAGTCCCAGGGCCGCGTACAGCAGGGCCACGCCGAGCGCGTAGGTGAGCGTGAGGCCCGCCGTGCGGAGCCGGTCGCGTCCGGCGGCGCCTCCGCCGATGATGCCCACGGTGATGGGGATCATCGGGTAGATGCAGGGAGTGAAGCTGGTGGCGATGCCCGCGACGAACAGCGCTCCGAGCGCCGCGAGCGGATGCTCGCGAAGCATCGGTCCGATGCCGATTGCGAGAGCAATGTCGTGGGGCACGAGGCAATAATAGACGGCGGCGGGCGGACGATGAAGTGACGGCGCGAGGACGGCCGGGCCTGGTCAGTACCCCAGCGTGGCCGTGGTTCCGAACTGCACGTGCGCGTCGGGACTCCAGCCCGCTTCGATGCCGAAGAAGGACGCCCGGCCGAATTGGGCGATGGCCCCGACGCCGTAGCCGGTGTGCAGGCCGGACCACCGGAAGCGCTCGGTCTGGTCCCAGACGCGTCCGGCGTCGGCGTGGGTCACGAGCCACAGCCGGATCGGGCTCAGGCCGAGCGCCGCGTCCCAGTACTTGTATCGCAGATCCACGCTCGCGAGCGCGGCGTTCGGACCGAGCCAGCGACCCTGGATGTTCTGGCGCAGCGTGGTCGTCCCGCCGAAGCCGTCCTCGGGGAGCCAGCTGGTCAGCCGCTCGTAGGCGACGTAGAACGGGAGGGCGCCCCGCGCCAGCTGCAGCGACTGCCTGAAGGCAACCACGGTCTCGGTGTCGAGGCGCACGAACTCGCTCGCGCCGATCGCCCAGCGGCTGTAGTCGAAGTCGCCGGCGCCCTTGAGGGCCCGGGCGCCGACGACTTCGACGAACAGGCCGCGGGAGGGGGATGCCTCCTCGTCGCGGGTGTCGAGCAGCAGGCCGCCACGGACCTCGACGTTGGTGGCGCCGCCGGTGTCCGACGCGGCACCGCTCGCCAGGTCGGCGGCCAGGGCCGTCGGCGCGCCGCTCAGGGGCTCTGCGCGATAGCGGCGATACTGGGCGCCGAGCAACAGGCGCAGCGGTCCGGCCACGCGGCGCTGGACGCTCGCCAGCGCGGTGGTGCGCGTGAGGGAGTAGCGGTAGTAGTGGCTGTCGCCGCCGTTCGCGCTCTGGAGCGAATCGTCGATGCGGCTGTCGTTCCCGAGGCCGAAGTAGGGTGCCCGCCGGAAGCGCTCGTAGCCGCCGATCAGGAGAAACCGCCAGCCGGGCACGCGCCCCATGTTGTTGTAGACGAGGGAGAGCGTCTGGGTGCCGCTGGTGGAGATGCTCGCGACCGGGCTGATCGCGGCGCCGCTGGGGATCGGCCCGGGGGGTGCCGACTTCCACCAGCCTCCGACGAGCGTGGCCCCCAGGCCCTCGAGCGACGAGTAGGTCGGGACCGGGAACAGGACGAAGGACCAGGGCTCGTCCGGCACCTGGGCGCGGGCCGCGAACGGCGCCGCCACCATCAGGGCGGCGACGGCCGCCGCGGCCGTCGCCCTCGCCGGATTCACCGTCCGGCGGGCCTCTCGTAGAGATGGGCGCAATCGACCAGCCGCGCCTCGCGGCCGTCGTGCACGGCGAACTGGGAGCCGGGATAGAAGCCGGCGGCACCGAACTCGCCGCGTTTGTTCACGGCGTAGTAGTTCAGGCCGTAGGTCGGACGGCCCGCGGCGTCGAGCAGCCGCGGCTCGCTCATGGCGGCCGCGCGCCGCAGGGTCTCGAGGCACGCGTCGGTGGGCGAGAGCCCGCGGCGCATGCCCTCCACCGTGGTGAATCCGCCGCACACCATGATGTTGCACTCGCCGAGGCCGGTGGAGCCGGCGGCCCCTACGTCGTTGTCGACGTACAGCCCGGCGCCCACGATCGGCGAGTCGCCGACCCGGCCGGGGACCTTCCAGGCGAGCCCGCTGGTGGTCGTCACGCCCGAGATGTCGCCGTTGGCGTTGATCGCGCTGCAGTTGATGGTCCCGTGCGGCGGGTTGGGGAACAGCTCGCCCTCCGGCACGTCGCGATAGTTGTCGTCCGGGCTCAGGTTGGCGCGCCAGCGGAGCCACGCCTCGCGCGACTTGTCCGTGAGCAGGTCCTCGATCCGGAAGCCGAACTGCACCGCGAAGTCCTGCGCGCCCTTGCCCACCAGGAGGACGTGGTTGGTGTACTTGAGCACGCACCGCGCCACTTCGCTCGGCGTCTTGATCCCTTCGAGCGCGCCGACGCCGCCGGCGCGCCTGGTGGGGCCGTGCATGCACGCGGCGTCGAGCTGCACCACGCCCTCCGCGTTGGGCAGCCCGCCGTAGCCCACCGCCATGTCGTCGGGGTCCAGCTCCTCGATCTTGACGGCCTCGATGACCGCGTCGAGCGTGTCGGCGCCGTGGCTGGCGATGAGGTCCATCGCCCGCGCGACGCCGCGGATCCCGTTGGCGGATGCGACGACGCACGGCCGGGCGGGCGGCCGGCGGATCACCGCGGGCGCGGCGGTACGGCCGGTCCCCGCGCGCACCGTGGAGCGCACCAGCGGCACGACGGCGGCGGAGCGGAGGACGAAGTCGCGGCGGGAGAGCGAGTCGGTCACGGGGACTCCTGGGGCGGGTGGGGCGGGGTCGGCGGAGAAGATAGCCCGCGCGGGACGCGGATGGCCACCGCGCCGAACCGCGCGCGGCCCGAGAGCGTGTAGCGTGCGTCGGCGAGCAGGACCTCGTAGCCCCCGCCCGAGCGCAGCACCTCGTACACCGGGAAGCGGGCCCAGCCGAGGAAGATGCGGCCGGTGTCGGTCGCGGCGGCGGCGGCGCGCACGGCCGGCGCGTCCAGTCCGGCGTAGCGCGCGATCCGTGGGCCCTCGCGCCGGTAGTGCGGCCGGTGGAGCCAATCGAACGAGCCCAGCTCGTAGACGCTGTCGCGCTGTATCACCACGTCGCGGCGGAACGGGTCGAGCGGGCGCGGCGAGACCATCAGCCGGCCGGGGGGCGGGCCGTCCTCGGCGAGCGCAGCGCTCCGCACCAGGCCGCGGGCGGCCAGGTTCGAGGCGGCCATCGCCACGACGTAGGCGGTCCCGGCCGCCAGCGCCCAACGCGCGGGCCACTCCGGGCGCGGGCGGCCGCGGCGTCGCAGCTCGCGCGCCACCAGCCAGCCGAGCCCGAGGGTGAGCCACATCCAGGGGTCCACGATGAACAGGGTGTCGCCGTGGAACCAGTGGCCGCTGAACGGCATCAGCAGCCTCACGCCGTAGGTGTTGCACAGGTCGAGCAGCGGGTGGGTGAGCACGGCGAGCAGCGACAGCCACAGCAGCGCGCCCGGCACCGCCGGCGGCCGCTCCGGATGGCGCCGGCGGCGCACCCAGCGGTCCCACGCGAGCAGCAGCCCGGTGAGGACGAACGGCCACACGGCCATGGCCAGGACGCCGTGCGTCCAGCCGCGCCGGAACCCGAGCGCCTCGACCGGCCGGTTCATCCAGTAGAGGATGCCGTCCACGTCGGGGATGTTCGCGCCCACGAGCAGCGCGGCGGTCGCGAGCGGCGAGCGCTTGCGCAGGCCGGCTTCCGCGAGGGCGGCGCCGACGAGGGTGTGGCAGAGATTGTCCATGCGCGTTTCCGCTTGACGGCGCCGGGGCGCCGTGCCATGTAGTGGGAGCCCGCCGCTGGCAAGGGTTTACCTGCTCCGCACCCCGAGGTGCCGGCCATGCTCGAGACGCTGGATCTCGACAAGAAAATCGACAAGGCTGCCTACGACAAGTCGTTCCCGGTATTGCGCGACAAGCTCCGGGACCTCCAGCGGCGCTGCTTCGACGCCAAGATCCCGGTCGCCGTCGTCTTCGAGGGGTGGGATGCCTCCGGCAAGGGGGAGAGCATCGCCAAGCTGGTCGAGCGGCTCGACCCGCGGGGCGTCAAGGTGCACCCGATCTCGGCGCCGCTGGATGACGAGCGGCTGCGCCCGTTCCTGTGGCGCTTCTGGACCCGGATCCCCGCGCGCGGCGAGGTGGCGGTATTCGACCGGTCGTGGTACGGGCGCGTGCTGGTGGAGCGCGTGGAGAAGCTCATCAAGCCCGAGCAGTGGCGCAGCGCCTACAACGAGATCGCCCAGTTCGAGCGGATGCTGACCGACGACGGGATGGTGATCGTCAAGTTCTGGCTGCACATCAGCGAGAAGGAGCAGAAGCGGCGGTTCAAGGAGATCGAGAAGAGCAAGTACGACTCGTGGCGCGTCACCAAGGAGGACTGGGAGCACCACAAGCAGTACGACGAGTACGCCGAGGCGGCGGAGGAGGCCTTCGAGCGGACCAACACCGCCTACGCGCCGTGGACGATCGTCGAGGCCACCGACAAGCGTTACCGGCTGATCAAGATCTTCAAGACCCTCGCCGACGCGATGCAGACGGCCGTGAACGCCAAGGCACAGCAGCCGGCGGCCGTCAAGCGGACGGCGCGGGCCAGCGTCTCGGTGCAGGCCCTGAAGGAGATGGAGACCGTCCTCGACAAGGTGGACCTGACCCGGGCGCTGAAGCGCAAGGAGTACGAGGAGCAGCTCAAGGAGTACCAGGTCCGCCTGCGCCAGCTGGAGTTCCGGTGCTTCGAGGAGCGGCGGCCGGTGAGCATCGGCTACGAGGGGTGGGACGCGGCGGGGAAGGGCGGCAACATCCGGCGGGTGACCGAGGCGCTCGATCCGCGCGGCTACTCCGTGATTCCCATCGCGGCGCCCAAGGGCGACGACGCGACCCACCATTACCTGTGGCGATTCTGGCGCCAGCTCCCCAAGGCGGGCCACCTGGCGATCTTCGACCGCACCTGGTACGGGCGGGTGCTGGTGGAGCGGGTCGAGGGATTCTGCTCGGAGGCGGAGTGGCGGCGCGCCTACCAGGAGATCAACGAGTTCGAGCTCTCGCTCACCAACGCCGGGATGATCGTGGTGAAGTTCTGGCTGCAGATCTCGAAGGAAGAGCAGCTGCGCCGGTTCAAGGAGCGGGAGAAGATCGCGTACAAGCAGTACAAGATCACCGAGGAGGACTGGCGCAACCGGGGGAAGTGGGACGCCTACCGGCAGGCGGTGGTCGACATGCTCCAGAACACCAGCACGTCCTACGCGCCGTGGACGATCGTCGAGGCGAACGACAAGCTGTGGGCCAGGATCCGCACCCTCCGCACCATCGTGGAAGCGATCGACGACGGGCTGGGCGGCAAGAAGGGCGGCAAGAAGAGAAGGAACAGGGGCGACTAGGCGCCCGAGCGCCGCGGCCGGCAGATCGCGCGTGCCGGCGGGCTGCGGGCGCCACCCGTGCCCGCTCTTGCCGGCACGGCGGGCGCCCGCTTTGTTACACCCTCCCGCAGCCGGGTTCCGGATGCTCGGATTGGAACACCTGTCGGCGACCACCGCCAAGGGACGGTTCGTCTTCCTCGCCATGGTCATGGCTGGGGCGACGGTCGTCACGCTGCTGTGGGCGGTCCTGTTCCTGAGCTGGGCGCCGTTGCTGGCCGCGTTCCTGGGGTGGGGGTTCGTGCTCCTGTACGGGGTGTTGGACGGCGCCTTCCTCCACCACGGCGCGAGCGCGATCGGCGCCCTCACGGTGCCCAGCGGGTCCGCGACGCCGTCGGTGAACCAGCACTCGAACATCGAGGCCCTGGTCGCCCGCGGGCGGCTCGCCGAGGCGGCGCAAGCCTACCGGGCGGCCATCGCCGCCGATCCGCACGACCTGGTGGCGTGCGAGCGACTGGGCCAGCTCGCGCTGCGGGAGCTGCGGGACCCGGAGCTGGCGCTGTTCGCGGCGCGGGAGGGCGAGCGGCGCGCGCCCGAGGCCCGCCGGCAGGCCGGCTTCGCGCTGCTCGCGGCGAACATCTACCGCGACGACCTCAAGGACTACGGGAAGGCGATGGTGGAGCTGCGGCGGATTCTCGCCCGCTATCCCGACGTTCCCAACGCCGCCCGCCTCCGCACGGAGATCGAGGAGCTGAAGGCGATGCACTTCGAGGCGTCATGACCCGGCGTCCGCGGCTGGACCCGGCGATCTTCCACCTGCCCGTCGAGAAGATGCGCGCGGGCTACTACTCCGATAAGTACTTCGTCCGCACCCGCGAGATCCTGCTGGCCAACGGCTACCGGCCGCGGGTCACGATGCAGGTGTTCGGCAAGGTGCCGGCCTACCTCGGCGGGATCGACGAGGCCATCGCCATTCTCCGGCAGTGCGCCGTCGAGTGGGAGGACCTCGACGTCCGCGCCCTCTACGACGGCGACGAGATCCAGCCGTGGGAGACGGTGCTGCTCATCGAGGGACCGTACGACGCGTTCGCCCACCTCGAGACGCTCTACCTCGGCGTGCTGGCGCGCCGGACCAAGGTGGGCACGAACACCCGGCGGGTGGTGGACGCGGCGCGGCCGAAGGAAGTGATGTTCTTCCCGGCCCGGCACGATCACTGGCTGGTCCAGACCGGTGACGGTTACGCGGCCCACATCGCCGGCGCCATCGGCGTGTCGACCGACGCCCAGGCCTCGTGGTGGGGCAGCGAAGGCGTGGGCACGGTGCCGCACGCACTGATCGCCGCGTACGGCGGCGACACCGTGGTCGCCACCCGGAAGTTCGCGGAGCACATCCCCGAGTCGGTGCGGGTCATCACCTTGGTGGACTTCGAGAACGACTGCGTCGGCACCAGCCTGGCGTGCGCCCGGGCCCTCGGCGAGCGGCTGTACGGCGTGCGCCTCGACACCTCGGAGACGATGGTGGACAAGTCCCTCGTCCCCGAGATGGGGCACTTCAAGCCCACCGGCGTGAACCCCCAGCTGGTCTGGAACGTCCGGCGCGCGCTCGACCGCGAGGGATTCCAGCGCGTCCGGATCGTCGTGTCGGGCGGCTTCACAGTGGAGAAGATCCGGCAGTTCGAGGAGCTCGGCGTGCCGGCGGACGCCTACGGCGTGGGCTCCTCGCTGTACCAGGGCCGGTTCGACTTCACCGCGGACGTGGTGAAGGTGGACGGCAAGCCGTGCGCCAAGGTGGGGCGCGAGTTCCGGCCGAACCCGCGACTGGAGCGGGTCGGGTAGCCGGGGCGTCCGGGGGCGCGCCCCGGGGGAGGGGGCGGGACTTGCGGGGGAACGGGCGGGTGCATATTAATACACCCCAGTGCATACCTATTCACTGCCCTTCACCCTGGAGCGCGCGATGAGCCGTGACAAGAAGAAGCCGGTGCCGAAGACCCAGCCTCCCGAGGCGTTCGGCATCTAGCGGCCATCCGGCAGCCAGCGACGGGGCCCGCTCGACTCGAGCGGGCCCCGTGCGTTTGGGGTATGTTGGCAGCCCATGGCCTCCGCCGTTCCCGCCGCCGCGGCGCGCGACGACCATCGCGCGGCCGTCCTGGCCGGCTTCCTGGGCTGGACGCTCGACGCGTTCGACTTCTTCCTGGTCGTGATGACGCTGACGGCCATCGCGCGGGAGTTCCACCGCACCGACGCCGAGGTCGCGTTTTCCATCACGATCACGCTGGCGTTCCGGCCGGTGGGCGCGTTCGTCTTCGGCCTGCTGGCCGATCGCTACGGGCGGCGCCTGCCGCTGATGGCCGACCTGGTGTTCTACTCGGTGGTGGAGGTGCTGTCGGGACTGGCGCCGACGTTCACCTCGTTCCTGGTGCTGCGGGCGTTGTTCGGCATCGGGATGGGGGGCGAATGGGGGGTCGGCGCCTCGCTGGTGATGGAGAAGGTGCCCACGCGGCTGCGCGGGATCTTCTCGGGGCTGCTGCAGCAGGGCTACGCGGTCGGGTATCTGCTGGCGGCGGTGTGCTTCTTCTTCGTGTTCCCGCGCTGGGGTTGGCGCCCGCTGTTCTTCATCGGCGGACTGCCGGCCGTGCTGGCGCTGTTCGTCCGCTACCGGGTGAAGGAGTCCGAGGTGTGGCGCCGTTCGCGCGAGGAGAGCTGGCGCGGGCTCGGGCGCGCGATCGCGCGCCACTGGCGGCTGTTCCTCTACCTGGTCGCGCTGATGGCGATGATGAACTTCGTGTCGCACGGCACGCAGGACCTGTACCCCACCTTCCTCCAGCGCGACTGGGGCTTCACCCCCGCCCGGCGTGCGGCGCTCACCGCCCTCTCGATGGTCGGCGCGCTCGCGGGCGGCGTGCTCGCGGGTTTCGTCTCCGACCGGCTCGGGCGCCGGCGCTCGATCGCGCTGTCGCTCGGCGGGGCCCTGGCGGTGATTCCGCTGTGGGCGTTCGCGCCCTCGATCGCGCTGCTGGTGGCGGGCGCGTTCCTGATGCAGTTCTTCGTGCAGGGAGCGTGGGGCGTCATCCCCGCGCACATCACCGAGCTCGCGCCCGACGCGGCGCGCGGCTTCCTGCCGGGCTTCGCCTACCAGTGCGGCGTGCTCATCGCCGGCACCAGCGCGACGCTGGAGGCGCTCGCCGCCCGGCACACCGGCTACGCCGCGGCCATGGCCGTGACCGGCGCGATCGTCTTCTCGGTGTGCGCGCTGGTGGCGCTGCTGGGTCCGGAGCGGCGCGGCATCGAGTATGGAACGAGTCGCTAGCGCGTCGTCGAGGTGGTGACGGCAGGCACGCGTCAGCGCGGCCGCGCCACCGGCTCGATGGACGTGATCGGATGCACCTCCCACGCCGTCGCCCGCCAGTTGCGGGGCCGGCCCGGCGCCGTGTTCTCGGACGCGTTGGCATGCTCGGCGTCGAACATCAGCCAGCCGGTCACCCGTACCCACCTCCCCAGGTACTGCAGGCGCAGCGCCCGGGTGGACCAGTCCGCGCCGCGCGCCGCCATGATCGCCCGCCTCCGCGGCGTCACTTCGACGATCACGCGGCGGGCGCCCCCGGCGTCCATCGGGTCCAGCACGAGCTCGATGTGGGTGTCCCGGTCGGGCAGGTCCCGGGCGCGGCAGTTGACGGTCTCGATGCCGCCCGGCTTCACGTCGTGGACGTAGCCGACCACGACGGCCCCGCGGCGCTCGTCCCACCGCCCGCGGTCGTCGCCGGGACTCACCAGCGCCGCCAGGGTGGCCCCGGTGTCGATGTCCGCGGCGGCCGGCGCCGTGTACCGGTTCTTGAGCCGGTTCAGGGCCTGGACGCCCGGCTCGACGGCGTCGCCCGCCAGGCCGCAGCCGTGGTAGAGCTCCTGCGCTTGGGAGCGACAGGATCCGGCCAGCACCAGGGCGGTCAGCAGCGGCAGGGATCGCATCGGGCGAGTCACATCCTAGCGTCGCCTCCCTCCAGCCGGAAGACGACGGCGACCCGGACGCGTACCCGGACGGGGCGCCCGCTCGCGCGGCCCGGCCGGTAGACGGACCCCGCCACCACCGCCCGTGCGGGGGCTTCGAACAGTTGGTTGGTCGCCTCGAGCACGGCCAGCGAGCCGGGCTCGGCGCGACCCGTCGTGTCGATCACGGCCTCCACGACCGCGCGGCCGCCGATGCCGGCCTGCCGGAGGACGTCGGGGAACCGCGCGGGAGGGTGGCTGACCAGCACCGGCGGCTCCTCGACCCAGCGATCGGCGTAGATGGCCCCGGGGGCGCCGGTCTCCACCGGCGCCGGCGCCACCGCGGCCGGGCCCACCGGCTCGAGACCGAAGCGCGATGGATCGAACGGCGTGGTCGGGGGCGGTGGAATGACCGTCGGGACGGTCGCGGGCACGGCGAAGGGCTGGGGCGCCGGCGGAGTCACCAACGGGCCCAGGCCAGCCGGAGGCGGCGCCGGCGCGCGGGTCGGCGGAACGAGCCACAGCAACGGCACGCTGGGGTGCGGATTCGCCGGCGCCGCACGCGTCTGAATGGTGGCGATCACGGCTCCCGAGATGAGGGCGGCGTGCACGAGCACCGACGCGGCGGCGCCGCCGCGACCTTCGCGGCGGGGCAGCTCCATGAGGAACGCGACCACGGCTCCTCCTTGTTGGTCCTCGGGGAAACGCTAGCCGCCCGCCATGAACGCCCGATGTGGGCCAGATTACCGGTTGCTGTCGGGTGGCTTACGAGTCGCCTGCGAGCCGCCGGCGGGTCGCGGCCACGGCGCGGCCGGCGCGCCGTGCGGCGGCGCGTGATTGACCGCGCCCGAGCGGGCGGTGAGCTTTAGGCCGGCCGGAGGGGAGGTGCCGTGGCGAACGTGATCTTCTGGGACGTGGACACCCAGTACGACTTCATGCACGCCGATGGGAAGCTGTACGTGCCCGACTCCGAATCGATCATCCCCAATCTCAAGCGCCTCACCGACTACGCCCACGCCAAGGGCATCCGGATCATCGCGAGCGCCGACGATCACGTGCCGGGCCACCGCGAGCTGTCGCACGCCCCGGACTTCAAGGAGACGTTCCCCGAGCACTGCATGCGCGACACCAAGGGACAGGCGAAGATCCCGGAGACCCGCCTTCGGGAGCCCCTGGTGATCGAGCCCGGCCGCGAGGACCCGGTTGCCCTCGCCGATCGCGTACGCGCCCACCCCGGTGACGTGCTCTTTCACAAGCACTGGTTCGATGTCTTCACCAACGAAAACATCGAAACGGTGTTCGGCATTCTGGCACCGCAGGCCGTCGTTCTGTACGGGGTCGCCCAGGACGTGTGCAACCGGTACGCGATCGAAGGTTTACTGAAGCGCTACTCGCAATTGCGGCTGTTCGCGGTCAGCGACGCCATGAAGCCCATCGATCGAGAAATGGCACAACGTTTGCTCGATGCTTGGGCTCAACAGGGGGTACACATCGTGAAGACGAGAGAGATCGTGGAGGGCGGGCTGGTGGACAGCCTGCTGGCCGCATGACCGCCCCGTTCGGGAAGTTCTTCCTGCCGGGACCGACCGAAGTCCTGCCGGAGGTGGCGCAGGCCCAGACGCTGCCGATGATCGGGCACCGGGGCGCCAAGACGGAGGCCCTGCTCGAGCGGCTCGACGCGCCGCTGCGGGCCGCGTTCCGGACGGTGAACCCGGTCTACATCGCGGCGACCTCCGCCACGGGCCTGATGGAGGCGGCGATCCGCAACGGCGTGCGTCGCAAGGTGCTGTGTCTGGTGAACGGGTCGTTCTCCGAGCGCTTCGCCAAGATCGCGGCCGCCTGCGGCAAGGAAGTCGTGAAGGTCGAGGTGCCGCTCGGCCAGGCGTTCGAAGCGGAGCAGGTGAAGAAGCTGCTCGAGGGCTCCGGCGCGGACGCCGTGACCGCCGCGCACTCCGAGACCTCGACCGGGGTGCTGAATCCGATCGGCGAGATCGCGCAGGTGGTGCTCGCCAATGCCGACGTGTTCTTCCTGGTGGACGCGGTCACCTCGCTCGCCGGCTCGCCGGTCGAGACCGACGCCTGGGGTCTCGACTTCGTGCTCACCGGCTCGCAGAAGGCGCTCGCCCTCCCGCCCGGCCTCGCGCTCGGCGTCGCCTCGCCGCGGATGCTGGAGCGGGCGAAGACGCTGCCGGACCGCGGCATCTATCTCGACCTCCTGGCCTACGACGGCGCGATCCGGAAGAAGCAGACGCCGTACACGCCGGCGCTGTCGCTCATGTACGCGCTGGAGGCGCAGCTCAAGCGCATCGCGGCCGAGGGCGGCATCGAGAAGCGCTGGGCCCGGCACAACGCGATGCGCGAGCGGGTGGAGAAGTGGGTCGCCAAGGAAGCCGGCGCCAAGCTGGGCCTGACGTACCTGCCGAAGGAGGGCCGGCGATCCTGGACCGTGTCCTGCCTCAAGCTCCCGGAGGGGGGCAAGGCCCTGGGCGGCGCGGTCGCCAAGGCGATGGACGCGAAGTTCGGCTACACGATCGGGGCCGGATACGGCAACCTCAAGGACGGCACGATTCGCATCGGCCACATGGGTGATCACACCGTCGCCGAGGTGGAGAAGCTCCTCGGCGCCCTGGAGGAGGTGTTGAAGAGTGCCTGACCGCATCGTTGTGGCGGATCGCCTCGGCAAGGCCGGGCTCGACATGCTGCGGGCGATGGAGGGCTGCGAGGTGGTGGAGACCGCCGGGAAGGCGCCGGAGGTGCTCGAGAAGGCCCTCGGTGAAGCGGTGGCGCTGGTGGTGCGCAGCGAGACCAAGGTGACGGCGGCGATGATCGCCAAGGCGCCCAAGCTCAAGGTCATCGCCCGCGCCGGCATGGGCACGGACACCATCGACGTGGACGAGGCGTCGCGGCGGAAGATCCCGGTCCTGACCGCGCCCGGCGCCAACTCGAACAGCGTCGCGGAGTACACCTTCGCGCTGATGCTGGCGCTCGCCCGCAAGGTGGCGCCGGCCGCGGCTTCGCTGGCGGCGGGCAAGTGGGACCGCAAGTCGTTCGAGGGCTCGGAGCTGCGCGGCAAGACGCTGGGCCTCCTGGGACTGGGGCGGATCGGCAGCCGCGTCGCGTCCATCGCCAGGGGATTCGGGATGACGGCGGTGGGCTACGATCCGGGGATCACGGCCGAGCAGGCGGAGCTGCTGGGACTGGACCTGATCCCGCTCGACGTCCTGATCCAGCGCGCGGACGTGTTGAGCCTGCACGTCAAGCTCAACGCGAGCACCCGGCACATGCTGGACGACCGCCGGCTCAGCCTGGTGAAGAAGGGGGTCCTGATCATCAACACGGCGCGTGGCGCCTTGATCGACGACGCGGCCCTGGTGAAGGCCCTGCAGGACGGCCGGGTGGGTGGGGCCGCGCTGGACGTCTACGACCCGGAGCCGCTGCCGGCCGACTCGGTGCTGCGCGCGGCCCCCAACGTGCTGCTGACCCCACACCTCGCGGCCTCCACGGCGGAGGCGCAGGCGCGCGTGGCCACCGAGATCGCGTCGGCGCTGGGAGACGCACTGCTGCGAAGCGATTTCAGTGCCGCGGTGAACCTGGCGGCGTTCCCGAAGTAGGGCGGGCGGGTCGGGGCTGGGAGCGGGGGCGGCGACGGCCGCCCCCGCGGGTTTTTTCAGACCAGGCGGAACGTCTGCACCGCGGAGGTCAGCTTGTCCGCGGCGGTGGCGAGCGCCTGCGCCGAGGCCGCGATCTCCTCCGTGGCGGCGCTCTGCTCCTGGGACGAGGCGGCGATCTGCTCCGCCGAGGCCGCGAAGCTGTCGGTGCTGCGGGCGAGCTCCTCGAGCCGGCGCGCGATCTCGGTCACGAGGGTCTCGGACTCGGCGGCGGCGGCGCTGATGTCCTGGGTGAACCGGTCGGACTCGTGGGCCGAATCGGCGACGCTCTTCAGGCCCTCGCTGACGGTGCGCGCGGCGCCGCGCGCGGCCGTGCTGGCCGCTCCGACGCGGGTCATGGTCTCGTGGGTGGCCCCGACGCGCCTGAGCACGTCTTTCACGGTGCCCTCGGTGGTCACCGCCGCCTGTGCCACCTGGATGGACAGCTTGCGGACCTCGGCGGCCACCACCCCGAAGCCGCGGCCCTGCTCGCCGGCCCGCGCCGCTTCGATGGCGGCGTTGAGGGCCAGCATGTTGGTCTGGGTCGCGATGGCCTTGGTCTGGGAGACGAAGCGCCCGATCTGCGCCGAGGCGTCCGCGAGGGCCGCCGCCTCCGCGACCCCCTGCTCCACCTCCGTGGCCAGCGACGCCAGGGTCGCGGTGGTGTCGTCCAGCCGCTGCTGGTGCTCCTCCGCCAGGGCCTGCAGGGCGCGGTTGCGCTCCGCCGCGTCGCGCGCGCCGGCAGCGAGGCGGCCGGCGATCGCCCGGATCCTGGTGGCGTCGCCCGCGGTGGCCTTCACGATGGCCGCCTGATCCTGGGCGCGCTGCGACAGGTCGTGGGTCGTACCCGCCATCTCCGCGCCGCTGGCCGACATCTGCTGGGTGGAGGCGCTGATCTGCGCCGCCATCGCCGCCGCCTCGTCGGCCGCGGCGCGGATGGCCCCCACCAGGCGGCGCAGCGACTCGAGCATCGTCGCGAGCGCGGTGCCGAGGTGCAGCACCTCGCTGGTGCCGACGGACACGTCCATCTCGCGCGACAGATCGCCCTCGGCGACCGCGGTCGCCGCCGCCGCCATCCGCTCGACCGGCACGGTGACGCGCCGGTTGAGCCAGGTCCCGCCCGACGCCAGCGCCGCCACGCCGACGACCAGCAGCAGCAGCGCCGCGACCAGCAGCAGCCGGCCGAGCTCGTCCACCGACCGGTACGCCACGGACACCGGCTGCCGGACCACGACCCACCACTCCACGGGCCAGGCCCGGGCGGTGGCGACGCGCTCGCTCTCGCGGTCGGGGACTTGGAGCGTGGCGTACTCCACCGTGTCCGACAGCCGCAAGGCGTCGATCTCGGGCAGCAGGCGGAGCAGCTCGGAGGAGTCGCGGCCGATCACGAGCCGGCCGGCGCGGTCGACCACCTGGACCTGGGCATTGAGCCGCGCGTCGGACGACGCGACCAGGCGCGCGAGCGTGCTCAGCCCGAATGCCGCGCCGAGCACGCCGACGCGCCGTGCGCCCTGGGGCGGAACGGCGGTGGCCATCCGGAGCGTCACGGCGCGCGCCCGCTCGTCGAGGGCCGGGACGCCCTGGTACGAGCCGGCGCGGAAGGCCCGCTGCCACCAATCCTGGGTCGCGTTGCCGAACCGTGGCTGGGGCCGGGACGCTGCGACGACGAAGCCGTGCGACTCGGTCAGCAGCAGGTCGGCGAAGTCGGAGCGGACCTCCAGCGAGCGCAGGTAGGCCGCCACGACGGGACTGGCGCCCAGTGAGCGGGTCGCCGCGAAGGCGCGCTCGACCTCCTCCGGCCGGCGGCCCGCGAGCCCGCGCTGGGCGGCTTCGGCGTCGGCGGCCTGCGCCGCCGCGACGATCGCCGGACTGCCCGCGACGAGGTCGAGCTCGGCGCGGCGCTCGCGCAGGTACAGGCCCACCAGCGCGGCCGCCCGTTGCGCGATGTCGGACAGACGCACGTCGGCGTCGCGCGCGAGGTAGCTCCGCGCGGCGCGCCACGCCAGCAGCGAGACGACCGTCAGGACGACGATCGCCGTGAGGACGCCCGCCGAGACGATGGTGCGTTGGAGGCTGCGCGCGCGGAGGCGCGGGGCTGGAGTCGGGCTCTCGGACATGAAGGCCGGCGCTAAGGTAGGGATGGCTCGGGACGGCCGCAAGCCACTATCTTTCAACGCTATGCCGAATTCCGACCCGACCGCATACGATCCGCAGAGCGTCGAACGGAAATGGCAGCGGCGGTGGGAGGAGGGTGGCACCAACCACGCCGACCTCGCCGGCGCCGCACGGCCGTACTTCAACCTGATGATGTTCCCCTACCCCTCGGCCGAGGGGCTACACGTCGGGAACGTCTTCGCGTTCGTCGGCGCCGACATCCACGGCCGCTACCGGCGGCTCGCGGGCAGCGACGTCTTCGAGCCGCTGGGCTTCGACGCCTTCGGGATCCACTCCGAGAACTTCGCGCTCAAGGTCGGCAGCCATCCGGCGGAGCTGATTCCCCGCAACATCGAGCGGTTCCGCGCCCAGCTGAAGCGGATCGGCCTGATGGCGGACTGGCGCTACGAGGTGCAGACCACCGATCCCCGGTACTACCGGTGGACGCAGTGGATCTTCCTGCAGCTCTACCGCGCCGGCCTGGCCGTCAAGCGGCGCGCCGCCGTGAACTGGTGCCCGGCCTGCAAGACCGTCTTGGCCAACGAGCAGGTGATCGGCGGCTTCTGCGAGCGCCATCCGGACGTCCGGGTCGAGCAGCGGATGCTGGACCAGTGGTTCTTCACCATCAGCCGCTACGCCCAGCGGCTGCTCGAGCACCTCGAGACGGCCGACTGGTCGCATTCGACCCGCACCATCCAGGCGAACTGGATCGGGCGCTCCGATGGCGCGGAGCTGGTCTTCGAGACGCCGGCCGGCCGGCGCATCACAGTGTTCACGACCCGGCCGGACACCCTTTTCGGGGCGACCTACCTGGTTCTCGCGCCGGAGCACCCGATGGTCGCCGACCTGACCACCGCGGAGCAGCGCAGCGACGTGCAGGCCTACCGGCGCAAGGTCGCGGCGATGGACCTGGTCTCGCGGAAGGTGGGCGACAAGGCCAAGACCGGCGTGTTCACCGGTTCCTATGCGCGCAACCCGGCGACCGGCACGGCCGTGCCCGTGTGGATCGCGGACTACGTCCTGATGGAGTACGGGACGGGCGCGATCATGGCGGTGCCGGGCCACGACGAGCGCGATTTCGAGTTCGCGGCCGCGATGCGGCTGCCGTGCGTGCGCGTGGTGGCGGGAACGGGGCAGGACGCCTCGACGCCCCTCGCCGCCGCCGAGCCCGACGTTCCCGATGGCCGCCTGGTCAACAGCCCGGGCTTCGACGGGATGCCGTGGCGCGAGGCCGGACGCGCCATCGCGGCGATGCTGGAGTCCAAGGGCCTCGGGAAGCCGGTCGTGAACTACCGGCTCCACGACTGGTGCATCTCCCGGCAACGCTACTGGGGCCCGCCGATTCCGATCATCTACTGCGACGCCTGCGGCACCGTCCCGGTGCCCGAGCAGGACCTGCCCGTCGTGCTCCCGGCGCTGGAGGATTTCCGCCCGGACGACTCGGGCGTTTCGCCGCTGGCGCGGCTGGAATCGTGGTACCGCGTGCCCTGCCCCAAGTGCGGGGGGATGGCGCGGCGCGAGACCGACGTGTCCGACACGTTTCTCGACTCCGCCTGGTACTTCCTGCGCTATCCCTCCGCGGACCGCGAGGACGTGGCGTTCGACGCCGGGCTGACGCGCAAGTGGCTGCCCGTCGCCTCCTACATCGGCGGCAACGAGCACGCGGTGCTGCACCTGATGTACGCGCGCTTCATCACGATGGCGCTGCACGACCTCGGGCTCGTGCCGTTCGACGAGCCGTTCCGCCGCTTCCGGGCGCACGGCACGATCATCAAGGACGGCGCGAAGATGTCCAAGTCGCGCGGCAACGTGGTGAATCCGGACGCGTACGTCGACCGGTGGGGCGCCGACACCTTCCGCATGTACCTCATGTTCCTCGGCCCGTACCAGGAGGGCGGCGACTTCCGCGACGCCGGGATCAACGGCATCCGCCGCTTCCTGGACAAGGTGTGGGCACTGACGGATGGAGTTGCGCAGACGGCGAAGGCGGAAGCGGAGGCTTCGCCGGAGGTGGTCCGCATGATGCATCGGACCATCCAGCGCGTCACCGAGGACACCGAGTCGCTTTCCTACAACACCGCCATCGCGGCGATGATGGAGTACGTCAACGCGCTGCGGGACGGCCGCGCCACCCGGGCCCTGATGGCCCCGCTCGCGATCCTGCTCGCTCCCTACGCCCCGCATTTCGCCGAGGAGTGCTGGGAGCGGCTCGGCGGCACGACCTCCGTCATGGAGGCCCGGTGGCCGAGCTTCGACGCGGCGCTCGCCGTGGCGGAACAGGTCGAGCTCGTCGTGCAGGTCAACGGCAAGGTGCGAAGCCGCCTGCGGCTGCCGCGGGGCGCGGGCGAGGAGGCGGTCGTCAAGACGGCGCTGGCCGACCCGGCGGTGCTGAAATTCACCTCCGGGACCCAGCCCAAGAAGGTGGTCTTCGTCCCGGACCGTCTCGTCAACCTGGTGGTGTGACACGACTTGCGTGAGGGCGAGTTGAGCGCCTGCTCTCCTCTCACGCTAGCGGCTTCTCACGTCTCAGGTGAACGTCTCACGTCTCACCCCTCACGTCTCTCAGCCGTCTGCGACCTTCCGTCGCTCTCACACATCCCCCCACTGTGGCCGTGATGGCGGACACGCTCCCGCTCGCCGAGGCCAAGAGCCTCGTGGCACGGGCCCGGGCCGGCGACTTCGCGGCCCTGGAGCAGTTGTGCCGCGCCTACGAGCGGCCGGTGTACACGCTCGCGCGGCGGCTCACGCGCGGCGCCGACGACGCCGAGGACGTGCTGCAGGAGACCTTCCTCGAGGTCTGCCGGTCGCTGAAGCAGTGGCGGGGTGAGGGCAGCCTGTGGGGCTGGATCCGCACCATCGCGGCGAGCAAAGCGCTGATGCGGTACCGGCGCGAGAAGCTGCGGGCGTGGGAGCCACTGGACGACGACGTCGCGCGCCAGGCCGAGGACGTGCCGCTGCAGATGGATCTGGAAGCGGCGCTGGCGCGGCTCCCGGAGCGGTCGCGGGCGGTGGTGTGGCTGCACGACGTCGAGGGGTACACGCACGAGGAGATTGCCGAGCTGATGGGGATGACGACGAGCTTTTCGAAGTCCCAGCTGGCCCGCGCGCACGAGCGGCTGCGTCGGTGGCTCGGCGCAGGAGCGGAGCAATGAGCGAAACGCGGCACGCGACGGTCGAAGAGCTGCTCGCGGTGCGGGACGGAGAGGGCAGCGGCTGGGCGCGGGAGCACGCCGCGTCGTGTCCGGGCTGCGCAGCGGAGCTGCAGCGGCTCGAGCAGGTGCGCGCGGGGCTCCGGGCGCTCCCGTCGTTCGCGCCGCCGCGCGACGTATGGCCGGTGGTGCGGGAGGCGGCCCTGAGGGAGCGCCGGCGGCGGCGGTTCTCGGCGTGGTCGGGCGTGGCGGCGGCGGCCGCGGTCGTGGTGATCGGGTTCGCCGTCCTGCATCGCACGGCCAGCCCCGCGCCGGAGGACGTCGCGCTGCAGCAGGCGATGGCCGAGTCGGCGGCGATGGAGCAGATGTTCGAGTCGCTGCATCCGGACCGGCGGGCGTTGAGCGGGCAGGCCGCGAGCGTGGTGGCTGATCTGGAGGACCAGCTGGCGCAGGTGGACGCCGCGTTGAACGACACGTCGACCTGGCGCGGCAGTCCGGAGCGCGTGGCGGGACTGTGGAAGCAGCGGGCGGGGCTTCTCTCGGCGCTGGTGGACGTGCACGAGACCCGCGCCAGCGTGGCAGGACTCTAAATCGAAGGGAGCGGAAGGTATGCGGCGGTTTCTCTCACTCGTGCTCCTGGCGGCCGTGGCCGTCCCTGCGGCGGCGCAGGACGTGCCCTCTGAGCGCGACACGGCCCGGGTCCGCGAGCACGGCTTCTCGTACTTCTACGGTCCGCGGGGCGCGGGCGTGGAGTCGTTCCAGCGGGGCCGCCTCGGGATCCTGGTGGATCTCACGGCCGACCCGGCGCGCGATTCCATCGGTGCGCGAGTGGCAGGCCTGACGACGGGCAGCGCGGCGGGCAAGGCCGGCGTCCAGGTCGGCGACCTGGTGGTGCGCTTCAACGGCACCGCACTGGTGCGCCGCGCCACGGGCGGGGATGGCGACGAGGAGGAGAACCAGTCCCGGCCCGGGATGCGGCTCATCGAGATGGCCTCGCGTCTCGATCCGGGTGACTCGGTCCGGCTCGAGCTGCGACGTGGCCGCCAGACGGTGAACGTCACGGTCGTGGCGGGCGAGTCCGGCATGGACGAGGCGATGCGGTCGTTCCGGGTCGAGCCTCGCGTCGGGATCATGAGGGATCGCGTTCCCACTGGCCCGATGACGACCTTCATGTTCAGCGGCGGCCCGTTCGCCGACATGGAGCTGGTGAAGGTCAACCCCGGTCTCGGGGAGTACTTCGGCACCTCCGAGGGGTTGCTGGTGACCAACGTCGGTGACGACTCCACCCTCGGCCTGAGGAGTGGCGACGTGATCCTGGCCATCGGCGGCCGGAAGCCACTCAATCCCGCGCACGCGCTGCGAATCCTCGGCACGTACGAGCCGAACGAGACCGTGACGTTCGACGTGATGCGGATGAAGCGGCACGTCACGGTGAACGGGAAGATGCCCGAGCGGCGGAAGCGGGCGTGGACGGTCACCCCGGACGCGTTCGACTTCGACTTCCCGATGCTGCCGGCGATGCCCGGATTCGACGGGCAGCAGAGCTTCCCGGACATCAGGTTCAAGCTCCCGTTCCCCGCGGCCGCGCCGGGGGCGGGCACTCACAAGGTCGAGACCTGACCTGACACTCGCGCAGGCCAGCGGCGTTTCGTGCCACGGCGCTCGCGGCGATGCGGGCGCCGTGTTTTGTTCCTGGAGGGAAGCGGGGCCGCCCGGACGGCCCCGGGGTACCAGGTCGGGAGGAATCCGGCACCAGGAGGCACGGACCCCAGGGAGGTCGCCATGACGTATGCGGATGGCCTGCAGCTGGCCGCGCGCGTTCTGCTCAGCTGGATGTTCCTGCAGTCGGCCTACGCGCACTTCACCCAGGTGAAGGCGATGGGCGCGTATGCGAAAGGCGCCGGCGTGCCCCTGCCGGAAGCGGCCGTCGTGGGCACGGGCTTCATGCTGCTCGGCGGGGGGCTCAGCCTGCTGCTGGGGTTCCATCCCCGCATCGGCGCCGCCTTGCTGTTCGTGTTCCTCGTCGTCGTGGCGTTCTGGATGCACGGCTTCTGGCGCGAGACCGATCCGATGCAGCGCGGCTCCCAGCGGGCCCAGTTCTGGAAGAACATCACCCTGGCGGGCGCGATGCTCTACATCATCGCGAACACGGGCTGGCCGTGGCCGTGGGCCATCGGCTGACGCCGGGTCGCTGAGCTCGCCGGTACCGGGCCGCCGCAGCTTGGGCGGCCCGGTTGCCGTGCGGCAGGCGGGTGGACTTGACATATCGTGCGCTATGACGTACGATATAGCGTACGATGTATCTAATGCTATGGAGGCGAAGATGAGCAGGGACAACGAAGACTGGCCGTTCGGGAGGTTCTTCGCGGGTGGCTTCGGACCGCGGTTCTGGGCGTTCTGCGGGCCCGAGGGCATGCGGGGGCCGCGGCGCCGGATGCGGCAGCAGGTGTTCGAGTCGGGTGAGGTCAAGTACGTGATCCTGCGGCTCCTCAAGGAGAAGCCGCGGCACGGCTACGAGGTCATCAAGGCGCTCGAGGAGAAGATGGGCGGCTGGTACTCGCCGTCGGCGGGTACGATCTATCCGACGCTCCAGCTGCTCGAGGACCAGGGGTACGTGCGCGCCGTGGAGACGGAGGGGAAGAAGGTCTATCACATCACGCCCGAGGGCGAGGCGTTCCTCGAGGAGCACAAGGACGTGCTGGACGACATTCTCGGCCGGGTGCGGGACGCGGTGCGCGGGTTCGCCGGCGGATCGATGGGGGAGCTGAGCGAGGTGTTCGCCCGGCTGGCGAGGCTGGCGTACGGAGAGGCGTGGCACGCCGGCCCCGGCGATCCCAAGGTGCAGAAGATCCTGGACGCGCTGAAGAAGGCGGTGGCCGAGATCGAGGCGCTGAAGGCGACGGCGGCGTAGGTCGTCCCTTCCCGTGGCAGACGGCCCGGCCCCCCGGCCGGGCCGTCTTGCGCATCCGGGGTTGACGCCGCGGTCGAGCCGGACCATCGTTGAACGATGGTTCGAAAGTCAAACAGGCGTTCGAGCCCTGCCGGGCGGGCGGGAGCGCCGCTCGACCGCCGCGGGCGGCGTGCCCTGGTGATGCGCCAGACCATCCTGCGGGCGGCCGCGCGGGTGTTCCGGCGGCGCGGCTTCGCCGATACCGGGATGCGCGAGATCGCCGCCGCCGCGGACCTCTCGCCGGGCAACCTGTACTACTACTTCAAGAGCAAGCACGAGCTGCTGTACTTCTGCCAGGACCACTCGCTCGACCGGATGCTGGCGACCTGCCGCGCGGTCCGGGCGGGCAGGCTGAGCCCGGCAGAGCGGCTGGCGGCCGTGGTGCGCGCCCAGGTGGCGTGCATGCTGGACGAGCTGGACGGGGCGGCGGCGCATACCGAGGTGGAGGCGCTGCCGACCCGTCTCCGGGCCCGGATCGTGGCGAAGCGCGACCGCTACGAGGGCGCGGTGCGGCGGATCGTGGCGAACGGGGTGCGCTCGCGCGCGTTCGTGCCGTGCGACCCGACGCTGGTGACGCGCGCCCTGCTGGGCGCGGTGAACTGGACGGCGCGGTGGTACCGGCCGGAGGGCGACCAGCCGCCGGCCGCGGTGGCCGACGCGTTCGCCGCCTACCTGGTGCGAGGACTGCGCTCGTGAGCCCACGCGAAGACTCCCGGCGCTCGCGGATCGCGCTCACCGTCAACGGCGAGGAGCGCGACGTCATGTTCGACGGCTACAAGACGCTGCTCGAGGTGCTGCGCGAGGATCTCGCCCTGACCGGCACCAAGCACGGGTGCGAGCTGGGGGAGTGCGGCGCCTGCGCCGTCCTGGTGGACGGGCAGCCGGTCCTCTCGTGCCTGCTGCTGGCGGTCGAGTGCGAGGGCGTCGCCGTCACCACGGTCGAGGGACTGGCCCGCGGGCCGGAGCTGTCGGCGCTGCAGGCGGCGTTCGCGGACGAGGGGGCGGCCCAGTGCGGCTATTGCACGCCGGGCATCCTGGTCACCGCCCAGGCGCTGCTCGAGCGGAATCCGCATCCGACCCGCGCCGAGATCGCGGACGCGTTGTCCGGCAACCTGTGCCGCTGCACCGGCTACCTCCAGATCTTCGAGGCGGTCGAGGCGGCCGCGGCCGCCCAGGGCACACCCGAGGGCCGCCGCCCGCCGCGGCAGCAGGCGGACACGGAGGCGGCGCCATGAAGGTCGTGGGCCGGGCCCGCCGCCGCGTCGACGCCCGCGCCAAGGTCACGGGCCAGACGCGCTTCGCGGACGACGTCGCGCTGCCGCGCATGCTCTACGGCAAGCTGCTCCGCTCGCCACATCCGCACGCGCTCGTCCGGGCCATCGACGCGTCGGCCGCGCGGGCGGCGCCCGGAGTGCACCTGGTGCTCACGGGCGCGGACTTCCCCGTCCCCTACGGCATCATGCCGGTGAGCCAGGACGAGTACGCCCTGTGCCGGGACAAGGTGCGCTACGTCGGCGATCCGGTTGCGGCCGTCGTCGCCCGGAGCGAGCGGTCCGCCGCGGACGCGCTCGACCTGATCCGGGTGAGCTACGAGCCGCTCGCCACGATCGCCTCGCCGGCCGAGGCCCTGCGGACGGCCGAGCCCCGCATCCACGACTACGGCGAGGGGCCGAACGTCCACCGCCTGGCGCACTTCGCGTTCGGCGACGTCGAGGCGGCCCTGGCCGGCGCCGAGCGCGTCTTCGAGGACGTGTTCTTCTACGAGGGCAACACCCATCTGCCGCTCGAGCAGCACGCGACGGTGGCGGCCCTCGACGCCGACGGCCGGCTGACGCTGTGGTCGTCCACCCAGACGCCGCATTACCTGCACCGGGAGGCGGCGCGGGCGCTGAGCCTGCCCGCGCACCGGATCCGGGTGATCGCGACGCCGAACGGCGGCGGCTTCGGCGGGAAGAGCGATCCGTTCAACCACGAGATCGTCGCGGCGAAGGCCGCACTCCTCACCGGCCGCCCGGTCAAGATCACCCTGACCCGCGAAGAGGTGTTCTACGCCCATCGCGGGCGGCATCCGGTCCTGATGCGGCTGAGGACCGGCGTCGGTCCGGACGGCGCGATCGCGGCGATGGACCTCGAGACGCTGCTGGACGGCGGGGCCTACGGGAGCTACGGGCCGGCCTCGACGCTGTATACCGGCCAGCTGCAGACCGTGACCTACCACGTGCCGCGCTACCGGTTCCGGGCGTGCCGCACCTTCACCAACAAGCCGCCGTGCGGTCCCAAGCGGGGACACGGCACGCCGCAGCCGCGGTTCGCGCAGGAAGTGCAGCTCGACAAGATCGCCGTCGCCCTGGGCCGGGACCCGGCCGAGCTGCGGCTGCAGCAGCTCGCGCCCGCCAACTCGGTCACCGCGAACTGGCTCAGGATCGGCTCGATGGGACTGCGGGCGTGCATCGAGCGGGTCGTCGAGGGCTCCGGGTGGCGCGAGCGCCGCGGCCGCCTGCCCCGGGGACGCGGCCTGGGCCTCGCGTGCTCGTCGTACCTGTGCGGCGCCGGCCTGCCGATCTACTGGAACGAGATGCCGCACTCGGGGGTGCAGCTCCAGCTCGACCGCTCGGGCCGGGTGACCGCGTTCTGCGGCGCCACCGAGATCGGCCAGGGATCGGACGACGTCCTGGCCGCGATCGTCGCCGAGGTGCTGGGGCTGGGGACGGACGACGTGCGGCTCGTGACCGGCGACACCGATCTCACCCCGGTGGACCTGGGCTCCTACTCGAGCCGGGTGACCCTGATGATGGGCAACGCGGCCATCCAGGCGGCGGAGCGGGCCCGGGTGATCCTGGCGGAGGCCGCCGCCCGGAAGCTCGGGCTGCCGGCCGTGCGGCTCGCGTTCGCGGAGCGGCGGGTCTTCGACGTCGAGAATCCGTCGGCGGGCATGACGTTCCAGGAGGCGGTGGTGGCGGCGGAGGCCGAGCACGGCACTCTCGGCACCACCGGTTCCTACCGCCCGCCCCGAAGCGCGGCACGCTACCGGGGCGGCGGGGTCGGCCCCTCGGTGGCGTACTCGTACAGCGCGGCCGTGGTCGAGGTGGAGGTGGATCCCGCGACCGGCTGGGTGCGCGTGCCCAAGGTCTGGATCGGACACGACATCGGCCGGGTCTTGAATCCGGTGCTGGCCCGCGGGCAGGTGGAGGGCGGCGTCTACATGGGCTTGGGTGAGGCGCTGATGGAGGAGCAGGCGTTCCGCCGGCTGCCGCCGCGCCTCTCCGCCGCGCTGGTGCACAAGATCCCTTCGATCCTGGAGTACAAGAGCCCAACCTCGCTCGAGATGCCCGAGGTGGTCACCTACTTCGTCGAGGACCCCGATCCCAGCGGCCCGTTCGGGGCGAAAGAGGTCGGCCAGGGGCCGCTGCTGCCCATCGCGCCAGCGGTGGCGAACGCGGTCTTCGACGCGGTCGGCGTGCGCGTGGACCAGGTGCCCATCACGCCGGAGCTGGTGCTCCACGGGCTGGACGCGAAGGCCAAGGGCAAGCCGGCGCGCGTGGGTCCGTCGTCCTTCCCGGCGGTGCCGTGGCCCGAAGCCCTGGTGGTTCCGCCGCCCTGGGAAGGCGGCGACGGCAAGGCGACGAACGAGCGGGACACGTCCCGCGACGCGCTGCCGACGCACCACTCCGGCACCGCCGGGGTCAAGGTATGATGCGGGCGCCGGACTTCCGCTACCACGCAGCGCGATCGGTGAAGGACGCGGCGCGCGCGCTGCGCGACGGCGGGGAGAACGCGATGCTGATCGCCGGCGGCACGGACCTGGTGCCGAACATGAAGCGCCGCCAGCAGACGCCGGCGCTGCTGATCGGCATCCGGCACCTCCGGGACCTGAGGCGGATCGGCAGAGGAGACGCTCCGGCGATCGGGAGCGCGGTGCGTCTCGCGGAGGTTGCGGCCGACAGGGTGCTGCAGCGGCGCTACCCCGCGCTGGCCCGCGCGGCCGGCGCGGTCGCGACCCCGCAGATCCGCAACATGGGCACGCTGGGCGGCAACCTCTGCCTCGACACCCGCTGCACGTACTACAACCAGAGCCACGAGTGGCGGCAGGCCATCAACTTCTGCATGAAGGCGCCGGGCGCGACCGGCGGCCACGCCTGCAGCTCGCCCACCGGCGACGCGATCTGCTGGGTGGCCACGTCGAGCCCCCGTTGCTGGGCGGTTTCCTCGACCGACACCGCGCCGGCTTTGATCGCCCTCGGCGCGCGGGTCACCCTCGTCTCGGCGGAGGGCGAGCGGGAGATCGCGCTGAGCGAGCTGTACGCCAACGACGGGATGGCCTACCTGACCAGGCGTCCGGACGAGATCCTCACCGCGGTCCGCCTCGCTCCGGCGGAGCCGGGGTGGCGCAGCACCTACTGGAAGCTGCGGCGGCGCGGCTCGTTCGACTTCCCGGTGCTCTCGGTGGCGGCCGCCGTGCGGTTCGGGAGCGCGGGGGAGGTGGCCGAGGCGCGGGTGGTCCTGGGCGCCGTCGCGTCGCGGCCGGTGCTGGTGCCGGAGTCGGCGGCCCTCGTGGGCGGTCGGCTGTCCGACGACGCGATCGAGGGCGTGGCCGCGGCCGCCGCGGGTCACGCGACTCCGCTCGACAACACGGACCTGGCGTACGCCTGGCGGAAGAAGATGGTGCGGCGCTACGTGGGCGGTGCGCTGCGGGAGCTCGGAGCCGAAGCAAGCTAGCCGGGGGCGGCGCCCGACGCGCTCTCCGCTCCGTCTAGTCGGGATTCCGTTGTCCGTCAAGGAGATGCGCGACGGCTGCGAGCCGGCCGCGCGAGCGCGGCGCTGGCGAGATCGGGCCGCCCCGGTTATTTGCTAAGGTCTATGAGACGGTCTGCGATCACACCACCCTATCTGCCAGAGCGCATCGACGCCCTCCACGACATCGCCAGCAACGTGTCCTGGAGCTGGAGTCGCGACGCCCGCGCGCTGTTCCGCCTGCTCGACCGGCCGCTGTGGCACCTGACGCGGCACAACCCGCTCGAGCAGCTCCGCCGGGTGGACCCCAAGCGGCTCGCCGCCTGCGCACGCGACATCAAGTTCCTCCAGGTCTACGACCGGGTCATCAGCGAATACCGGTCGAACGAGGACAACCGCGGCACCTGGTTCGCGCAGTCGTATCCCGATCTTCAGGGGCGCACGGTGGCGTACTTCTGCGCCGAGTTCGGCCTCCACAACTCGGTGCCGATCTACTCCGGCGGCCTCGGTGTCCTGGCCGGCGATCACTGCAAGGCCGCGTCGGACCTCGGCGTGCCGCTGGTGGCGGTGGGCCTGCTGTACACCCAGGGCTACTTCAACCAGCGCATCCGGCTCGACGGCTGGCAGGAGGATACGGACGAGCGGTTCGACCCCCGGATGGGGCCCCTCGAGCCACTCACCGGTCCCAAGGGCGAGCCGTGGCTCGCCGTGGTGCGCGCGTTCGGCCGTCCGGTACACGTCGGCGCCTGGAGGATGAAGGTCGGGCGCGTGTCCGTGTATCTGATGGACACGGACCTGGAGGAGAACGACCCCGCCGACCGCTCGCTCGCCGGCCGGCTGTACGCCGGCGGTCCGGAGCAGCGGCTGAAGCAGGAGTGGGTCCTCGGCATCGCCGGCGTCCGGGTGCTGCGCGCGGTGGGCATCGATCCGGGGGTCTGGCACGCCAACGAGGGCCACGCCTCGTTCATGCTGGTCGAGCGGCTTCGCGAGCTCATGGTCAAGGGCACGCCGTTCGACGAGGCCATGCGGCAGGTGCGCGCCACGTCGCTGTTCACCACCCACACCCCGGTCCCTGCGGGACACGACATCTTCTCGCACGACCTGGTCGAGCGGTGCACGGGCCCCGTGTGGGAGGAGTTCGGCGTGACCCGCGACGCCTTCCTCCACCTGGGCTACCACCCCACGCGGGACCACGGCCAGTTCCACATGGCGGTGCTGGCCGAGCGGCTGTGCAGCCGGATCAACGGCGTCGCGAAGCGGCACGGCGAGGAGTCGCGCCGCATCTGGCACGACCTGTGGCCGGGCCGCAAGGCGGCGCAGGTCCCGATCGGGCACGTCACCAACGGCGTGCACCTCGCGACCTGGATGTCGCACCGGATGATGGCCCTGATGGACAATCACCTCGGGGCCGACTGGGGCAACCGTCTCGACGACCCGGCGCTGTGGGCGCAGGTCCTGACCATCGACGATCAGGTGCTGTGGTTCGTGCACTGCGAGCTGAAGGGCATCCTGATGGCCTTCATCCGCGAGCAGGCGCGCCGGCGCTGGTCGGACGAGTGGAAGGAGGCGGCCCACGTGGTCGGCGCCGGCACGCTGCTGGATCCCGACGCCCTCACGATCGGGTTCGGCCGGCGGTTCGCCGCCTACAAGCGGTCCACGCTCATCTTCCGGGACATCGAGCGGCTGCGGAAGCTGCTGATCAACCCCTGGCGGCCGGTGCAGATCGTGTTCTCGGGCAAGGCGCACCCGGCGGACGAGGACGGCAAGAAGATGCTCCAGGAGGTGTACCAGTTCTCCCGCGACCCGCGCCTGGAGGGGCGGGTGGCGTTCCTGGAGGACTACGAGCTGCACCTGGCGCACCGGATGGTCCAGGGTGTCGATCTGTGGCTCAACCTTCCGCGGCCGCCGCTCGAGGCCTGCGGCACCAGCGGGATGAAGGCGGCGGTGAACGGGGTGCCGCAGCTCAGCACGCTCGACGGGTGGTGGTTCGAGGCGTACGACGGCCTGAACGGCTGGGCCATCAAGCCCGCTCCGGAAGGCGGCGACGGCGACGACTGGGACGCGGAGCAGCTGTACAGCCTGCTCGAGGACGAGGTGGTGCCGCTGTTCTACGATCGCGACGCCCACGGCGTGCCGAGCGGCTGGGTGGACAAGATGAAGCACGCCCTGCGCACGGTGGGCGAGCACTACACCGCCCGGCGGATGGTGCAGCAGTACGTGCAGGCCTACTACGCGCCGGCATTGCGGTCCGAGGTGGCGGCGGGTGACGATCCCCCGAGCGCCTGACGGCTCCGCGATGGGAGCGTCGTTCGACCCCGCTCCTCCCGCGCGCTGGCGGGCCCCGGCTCCGCCTCCCCTGCTCCTCGGCTCGAACGCCGAGGAACCCGTGGGCGTGGTCCACGTGGTGGCGGAGTACACCCCCTACGCCCATACCGGTGGCCTCGCGGACGCGGTCGCCGGCCTGGCGCGGCTCCAGGCGGCGGCCGGCGTGCCGACCGCGGTCGTCCTGCCCCTGCACCGCTCGGTGCGCCGCGCCGGCCAGGAGCTGATCGCGGTCGGGCGGCCGTTCCCCGTCGAGGTGGGGCCGCGCGTCGAGTGGGCGCGGCTGTGGCGGGTGGCCGCGGCGCCGCGGGCGCCGCGCGTCTTCTTCATCGAGCACGACGGCTACTTCAACCGCCCGGGCCCCTACGGCGCGGGTGGACGGGATTACAGCGACAACGGGTTCCGGTTCGCGTTCTTCGCCCAGGCGGCGCTCGCCGTGCTGCCGCGCATCGCCAACGCGCCGGTGGTCGTGCACGCGCACGACTGGCACGCGGCGCTAGTGCCGGTGTACCTGCGCACCCGGTTCGCCGGGCACCCGTTCTACGACCGGGCGCGGACGGTGCTGACCGTGCACAACGCGGCGTTCCAGGGCTGGTTCCCGGAGGAGCTGCTGCACGTCGTGGGACTGCCGGCCTGGCTGTACGACTGGCGTCTGATGGAGTGGTACGGGCGGGCCAACTTCCTCAAGGGCGGGATGGCGTTCGCGGACTTCGTGACCACCGTCAGCCCGACGCACGCGCGGGAGCTGGTGACCCCGGAAGGCGGGTTCGGGCTGCACCAGGCGTTCGAGGCGCTGGGCGACCGGCTGGTGGGAATCGTGAACGGGATCGACGTGGACTCGTGGGACCCTGCGACCGATCCGCACCTGACGGCCAACTACTCGGCCAACGACCTCTCCGGCAAGCGGCGCTGCAAGGCGGCGTTGCAGCGCAGCTTCGGCCTCCCGCAGCGTTTCAACGTGCCGCTCATCGGCATGGCCGCGCGGCTGGTGGCCCAGAAGGGCCTCGACCTGCTGATCGACAACGCGGCCCTGTTCGCCGACGGCGCGCAATTCGTGTTCACCGGCCGCGGCGACCCGCGCTACGAGTCCGCGCTCACCGCCATCGCCGCGCGGTCGCACCAGCGGGTCGCGGTGCGGCTCGGCTTCAGCGACCGGAATGCTCGCCGGATCATGGCGGGGGCGGACATCTTCCTGGTGCCGTCGTTGTACGAGCCGTGCGGCTTGACGCAGATGACCGCACAACGCTACGGCGCGCTGCCGGTGGCGCGGCGGGTGGGCGGACTCGCGGACACGATCGACGACGGGGAGACCGGGTTCCTGTTCGACGCCTACGCCCCCACCGCCCTCGCCGAGACGGTGCAGGAGGCGGTCGACACGTACCGGACGCCGGCGCGCTGGGCGTGGCTGGTCGAGCACGCGATCGAGCGCGACTTCAGCTGGGCGCCGTCGGCGAGCGAGTACGCGGCGGTCTACCGGCGCGTGCTCGCCGCTTCCCCGGCGGGTCGGTAGATGTCCGTGGACTTCGTGCTGGCCCTTCACAGCCACGTGCCGCTGGTGCTGCGCCACGGACGCTGGCCGCACGGCAGCGACTGGCTGTGCGAGGCGGTGCTCGACAGTTACCTGCCGCTGATCGAGAAGGTAGGCGAGCTGGCGGCGCGCGGCGTGCACTGTCCGCTCACGGTCGGCGTGTCGCCGGTTCTGGCCAACCAGCTGGTCGATCCAGCGTTCGCCGCCGAGTTCGACGCCTTCGTGCTCCAGCGGCTGGAGTCGTGCCGCGACGCGCGGCGGACGCTCCCCGAGACCGGCGACTCCGGGCTGCTGCCCCTGGTGGACTTCTGGGAGTCGCGGATCCGGCGGCTGCGATCGCTGTTCGAGGCGGAGGGCCGGAACGTCGTGGGGGCGCTCGCCCGGCTGCAGGCGGGCAGCGGGCTGGAGCTGATGACCTGTGCGGCCACGCACGGCTACCTGTCGCTGCTGGGGCGCGAGGAGTCGGTCCGGCTGCAGCTCGGCGTGGCGGCGGCCGAGCATCGCCGCCTGTTCGGCCGGGCGAGCGCCGGGTGCTGGCTGCCCGAATGCGCCTACCGGCCCGGCGGGTGGTGGGCGCCCCCGGGCGCTCCGCGGCCGGGACCGCGGGCGGGCACCGAAGAGCATCTGGCCGCGGCGGGGTTCCGGTACTTCTTCACGGACGCGCACCTGGCGCAGGCGGGAAGCGCGGTGAGCGGTTACGCGGAGGGGGCGGCCGGGGCGGAGCGACCGGACACCGCGCGGCAGGATCCGGCGCGGCAGCGAGGCGCTGGCGCGCAGCGCACGCCCTACCGCGCCTACCTGGTCGGGCCGGCCGCGGCCGGGCGCGTCGCGGTGCTGGTGCGCGACCCGCGCGCGTCGATGCAGGTGTGGAACCGCGACCTCGGGTACCCCGGGGACGGCTGGTACCTGGAGTTCCACAAGATCCGCTGGCCGGGCGGCCTGAAGCTGTGGCGCGTGAGCGCGCCGAAGTCGGATCTCGGCGCCAAGCGTCCCTACGATCCTGCGGCCGCGCTCGCCCAGACCGCGCTCCACGCGTCGCACTTCGCGTCGCTGCTCGGGAGCATCGGGGCCTCGGCGGGCCGGGGGGGCGACGGGGTGATCGCCGTGCCGTTCGACACCGAGCTGTTCGGGCACTGGTGGTTCGAGGGCGCGGACTTCCTCGCGGCGGTGTACCGCAACCTGACGAACGGACGGGGCGTGCGGGCCGCGACCGCGTCCGAGCACCTCGAGCGGCACCCGCCGCGAAGCGGGATCGAGCTGGGCGCCGGCTCGTGGGGCACCGGCGGCGACGACGGGATGTGGCTCAACCCGAAGACCGCCTGGACCTGGCAGCGGCTGTGGCCGCTCGAGGACCGGTTCTGGAGCGTGGCCCCGCAGGCGCTGGCCGTGCCGGATTCGCACGCGCTGCTCGCGCAGGCCGCCCGGGAGCTGCTGCTCGCGCAGGCCTCCGACTGGCAGTTCATCATCACCACCGGCGCGGTGGCCGACTACGGCGCGCGGCGTTTCAGCCTGCACGCCGGCGATGCCGAGCTGCTGGTCGGTCTGCTCGAGGAAACGGTGCGCGGTGCGGTGATCCCGGCGCAGGCGCGGCGCATCGTGGAGGAGCTGCAGGGCCGCGACGCGGTGTTCCCCGACGTGCTGGCGCAGGTGGCGGGCGTGGTGGAGCACGGCCGGGTGGGCGCGGCGGCCTGATGCCGGCGCGATCCATCGTCCTGCACGGACACTTCTACCAGCCGCCGCGCGAGAACCCGTGGCTCGGCTACGTCGAGGCCGAGGCCAGCGCCGCGCCGCACCACGACTGGAACCGGCGCATCGAGCAGGAGTGCTATCGCGCGGTCGCCGCCGCCCGCATCCCCGACGCCGCGGGGCGCATCGCCCGCGTCGTCAACACCCTCGAGTTCGTCAGCTGGGACTTCGGCGCCACGCTGCTCGAGTGGCTCGAGGCCGAGGCGCCCGACACCTACCGCGCCGTGCTGGAGGCGGACCGCCGCAGCGCGGCGCGGACGGGATTCGGCAACGCGATCGCGGCGCCGTACCATCACGTGATCCTTCCGCTGAGCACCCGCCGCGACAAGGTCACCGAGGTGCGGTGGGGCATCGCGGACTTCCGGCGCCGGTTCGGCCGCGAGCCCGACGGGATGTGGCTGCCGGAGACGGCCGTGGACGGGGAGACGCTCGACGTCGTGGCCGCGCACGGCATCCGCTTCACCATCCTGGCGCCGCACCAGGTGCAGCGCGTGCCGGCCGGCGGACTGCCCGGCCGGTACCGCACCGCCGGCGGGCACGAGATCGCGCTGTTCGTCTACGACGGGCCGCTGTCGCACGACCTGGCCTTCGGCCCGCTCCTGGACGACGCCTTCGCGTGGGCGGCGCGCGTGATGGCGACCGGCGACGCCGCGGGCGGTGCGCCCGCCCTGGTGTCGATGGCGGCCGACGGCGAGACCTTCGGCCATCACCATCGGTTCGGCGAGATGGCGCTGGCGCGGTTCCTGGACGAGCTCGGGCGGAGGCCCGACGCCCGGGTCACGAACTACGCCGCCTTCCTCGCCGCGCATCCGGCCACGGAGTCCGTCGAGCTGGTGGCCCCGAGCGCGTGGAGCTGCCCGCACGGCGTGGAGCGGTGGCGCTCCGACTGCGGCTGCCGGGTGGCTCCGGAGCGCGGCTGGCACCAGAAGTGGCGGGCGCCGCTGCGCGCGGCGGTGGAGTGGCTGGCGTCCGAGCTGGATGCGGTGTTCGAGCGGGAAGGGGCGGCGTTGTTCCGGGATGCCTGGGCGGCGCGGGACGCGTACGGCGGGGCGCGCGGCGTGGGCGGCGGGGCGGTCGGCGAGCTGGTGGCGGCGCAGGCGGCGCGCGACCTCGGGGCCGCGAAGTCCCTGCGCGCTCGCGCGCTGCTGGAGATGGAGCACCACGCGCAGGCGATGTTCACGTCGTGCGCCTGGTTTTTCGACGACATCGGCGGACTCGAGCCGCTGCAGTTGCTGCGATACGCGGCGTGCGCCCTGGAGCTGGCGGGGCCGGCTGGCGGCCAGCTCGGCGATGGATTCGCGGAGCGTCTCGCCGCGGCCGTGAGCAACGATCCCTCGGTGGGTGACGGGCGGCGCATCTTCCTCGAGCGGGCGCGGCCGCGTGTGGCACCGGCCGCCCGGGTCGGCGCGAGCTTCGCCGCCCGGACCCGGTTCGTGCCCGGCGGGAGCGCCGGCACGAACGCGCGGATGTACGACTACGACGTGAGCGCGAACGGCGACGCCGTGCGCGTGGTCCACCGGCTCACGGGCCGCGCCGGCGCGCTCCGGGTGGCCGTGGACTCGCCGACCGGCCGCGACATCGGCTTCGCGGTGCGCGTGGCACCTGCCGACGGCGAGCGCGGCGACGCCGCGACCCTGGGCCTGGCGGACCTCACCGAGCGGGAACGGGACGCCGTCAGGAGCGCGCTGATGGCGGCCCTGGCGCGGCGCGCGCTCGGCGCCGAGCAGCAGGCGGCGCTATGCGAAGGCCGTGCGTCGCTGGCGGAGGTGGCGGAGCTCGGCCTGCGCGCGCGCGTGGAGGCGCTCGCGGCCGACCGCTCGGCGGCGGCCGTCGGCGCCGTGCTCGACCTGGTGGATCTGCTCGGGCTCCTCGGCCGCGACCCGGCGTTCGAGGTCCAGACGGCGTTCGCCAGGGTGCGCGAGGGCCTGGCGGCCGCCGAGGCCCGGGGCCTCGACCCGCTGGCCGCGCGGCTCGGCTTCGGCACCGCCGCGTGACGGAACCGCTCCGCTTCGTCTTCGGCGTCCACATCCACCAGCCGGTGGGCAACTTCGACCACGTCTTCGAGCAGCACGTGCGCGAGGCCTATCGCCCGCTGCTGGAGCGGCTCACGGGCCGCGGGTTCACGCCGGTCACCCTCCACGTCTCCGGGCCGCTGCTCGAGTGGCTGGAGGCCCACGACCGTTCGTTTTTGGACCTCGTGGGCCGGCTCGTGTCCGACCACAAGCTCGAGCTGCTGCTTTCGGGGTACGACGAGCCGATCCTGGCGGCCCTGTCGCGGGAGGACAGGGTCGAGCAGATCGGCTGGATGCGCGAGGCCGTGCGGCGGCTGTTCGGGCCGGACGCCGAGCAGGGCGGGCTGTGGCTCACCGAGCGCGTCTGGGAGCCGGACCTCGCGGCCGACCTGGTGGCGGGAGGCGTACGCTACGCCCTGGTGGACGATCGGCACTTCCTGGTGACCGGCTTCCCGCGCGCGAGGCTGCACGCGCCGTTCTGGACGGACGGCGGCGGCGGTCCGCTGGCGCTGTTCCCGATCGACGAGCGGCTCCGCTACCTGGTGCCGTTCAAGCCGCCGGCGCAGATCCTGGGATACCTCGAACATCTGCGCGGGGCGGGGCACCGGCTCGCCGTGCTCGCCGACGACGGGGAGAAGTTCGGCGGCTGGCCGGGGACCGCGAACTGGGTGTACGAGCGCGGCTGGCTCGACGAGTTCCTGGAAGTGATGCTGTCCGCCGTCGGGCGGGGCGACCTGAAGCTCGTGACCAGCGCGGCGGCGCTGGCCGAAGTGCCCAGCGGCGGCCTGGCGTATCTGCCGTCGGCGTCGTACCGCGAGATGGAACGCTGGGCGCTTCCGGCGGAGGCCGCGGTGAGGCTGGAGCACCTCGAGCGGGAGCTGGGAGAGCACCGGATGGCGGGCCCGGACGGCGGGCTGGTGCGCGGCACGCTGTGGCGGAACTTCCTGGTGCGCTACGCCGAAGCCAACCGCATGCACAAGAAGATGCTCGCGTTGTCGGCGCTGCACCGCTCGCTCGCTCCCGGCCGCGGTGGACGGAAGGAGGACCTCGCGCTGGCGCGCCGGGCGATCGGCCGGGCGCAGTGCAACGACGCATACTGGCACGGCGTCTTCGGCGGCCTGTACCTGCCGCACCTCCGGGCCGCGCTGTGGCGGAACCTCGCCGAGGCGGAGCAGGCGCTGCGTCGCGACCAACGGCTCACCGTGCAGCTGCTGGACTTCGATCACGACGGCCACGAGGAAATCTGGGTGCACTCGGGCCGCTGCTCGGTCGTGATCGCGCCGGCGCGCGGCGGCGCCGTGGAGGACTACACGCTGTTCGCCACACTGACCAATTACGCGAACGCGCTGACCCGCCGCCCGGAGGCCTACCACGAGGTGCAGGACCCGTCCCAGCACGGCGGGCAGGGGTCCGAGCCCGGCGGACCAGAGTCCGGGCGGCCGGCGTTCGACGCGGACGATCGCGCGCTGTTCGTGGATCGCGTCCTGCCGGCCGACCTGTCAGTCGAGGCGTACGCGGCGGGGCGCTACGCGCCGCCGGCGTCCTGGGCGCGCGCGGCGATGCGCCTGCGGATCGAGACGGCGACGGCGGCGGAGGTCGTGGTGGTCCTCGAGGCGCCGGCAGGAGCGCCGCCGCTGGAGAAGCGAATCCGGATCGGGGCCGACGGCGCGCTCGCGGTCACCTACCGGTGGGATGCGGCCGCCCTGCCCGAGGGCGGCTGGTTCGCCCCGGAGCTGTCGCTGGCCGCGCCCCTCGACCTCGTCGCCGATCCGCCGGCGGAAACGTGGCGCTTCCCCATCGAGACGGTGGCGAAGTCCGAGCGCGGTCTCGAGCGGACGCTGCAGGGCGAATCCGTGACGCCGCGCTGGCCGGTCCGGGACGGCGCGGCCCGCATCGAGCTGAGGCGTCCGGTCCTCTAGCGCCGGTGGCGCTCGCTGTGCAGCGATCGGCGGTCCGGGTAGGCGAACCGGGCGCCGCGGATGGCGCGCCCGCGCCTCCCGTTGTACTGTGCGGGACGGTCGTCGCTTGGCCGTGCGCGACGGGCAGCCGCGGCCGGGGAGTGATTTCCGCGAGGAGGAGGCCTCACCGATGGGGTGGTTGAAGCGCATCGTTCCGGTCGGCGCCGTCGCGGCGGCTGTCGTCGCGACCGCCTGCAGCGAGAGTACGGCTCCCGCGTCGGTGGACGCGACGGCGACGGCGACGGTCGTCAACAGCCTCAACTCCACGCTGTCGCAGAACGCGGTGCTGCAGGGCCTGGCCGCTCTTGGCAACAGCTCGGCGCTCGGCTCCGCGGTTGCGCGCGCGGCGATGGCGCCGCTCCCGGTGCGGGGCAAGGTGTGGACGGCCTCCGCCGCCGAGGCGCGTGACCGGTTGCGCGCCCTGGCCGCGCGCGCGCCCGCGGCTCCGCTGGCGCTGTTTCCCGCCAACGTGCTCGGCAAGACGTTCCAGTGGGACACGACCAGTCCGGCCCAGTACCGGATCACCGATTCCACGCTGGTGGGCGCGCCGACCAACGGCGTGAAGTTCATCCTCTACCAGGTGGACACGGCGACGGGGAATCCGAGCCTTCCGCTCGCCCAGAGCGGCTATCTGACCATGACCGACGCCAGCACGCCGCAGGCCAACGTGCTGCAGCTGCTGCTGATGGTCGGCAGCCAGACGGCGGCCAGCTATGCGATCACCGAGGTCAGGACGACCTCGAGCCTGTCACTGACGGCGGTGGGCTCGGTGAGCAACGTCGTGACCGGCGGCACGCCGGTCGTCTTCAACCTGCAGCACGTGCTGTCGCTCTCCGACAGCAGCCTCTCGACCGATTACGAGGCGAGCAGCAACGGCGCCACGGTCTCGATCGTCAGCACGGTGTCCGGCGCCGGCGGCACGCCCGCGTTCACGATGAACTGGAGCGTGACGAAGGGCGGCACCGTCGGGATCGTCGGCAGCGGCACCGACTCCTCGATCGACGTGCAGTTCCAGTTCAATCACACGACGGTCGCGACGGCGAGCGGCCCGGCCGACAGTCCCACGATCACGCTGGCGTCGGGCCGGACCCTCACGACCGCCGACCTGCTGGCGCTGGCGTCGATCTTCGTGGGGTTCGAGGAGATCGAGTACAACCTGAGCCTGCTCTTCACGCCCGGACTCCTCGTCTTCGGCTGACGGGCCGCGGCCGCCGGGACGCACGACGGGCGGCCGCGGGCCGCCCGTTGTGCATGGTGGGGCGCGTCGCTATCGTCCCGCCCATGCGATCCACACTTCTGCTTGCGCTGCTCACGGTGGCGGCGGCGCCCGTCGCCGCCCAGACGGATTCGGCGCTGCTCCGCCACGCGCTCCGCCTGCACCGGGCCGTGCCGATGATCGACGGGCACAACGATCTGCCGTGGAAGCTGCGGACCCGCGGCAGCGACAGCTTCGACAGCACCGACATCGGCCGCGTCGTGTTCTCCTGGGACAGCATGGACATCTCCCGGCCGCAGCCGCAGCTGGCGACGGACATCCCGCGGCTCAGGGCCGGCGGGGTCGGCGGCGTGTTCTGGTCCACGTGGGTGCCCACCGAGATGATCCGCGCCGACGCGGCGCGGATCGAGCTGGAGCAGATCGACATCGTGCGCCGGATGCCGGAGCGGTACCCCGGGGTCTTCGCGCTGGCGCGCACCGCGGACGACATCCTCCGCATCCACCGGCAGGGGAAGATCGCGATCCTGATCGGCATGGAGGGCGGGCACGTCATCGAGAACTCGCTGCCGCTGCTCAGGATGTACTACGACCTCGGCGCGCGCTACATGACGCTCACCCATTTCGCGACGCTGGCCTGGGCCGACGCGGCGGGCGACGACTCGACTCATCGCGGCCTCACGCCGTTCGGGCGGGCCGTGGTGCGGGAGATGAACCGGCTGGGCATGCTCGTGGACCTCGCCCACGTGTCCGACTCGGTGATGGCCCAGGTGCTCCGCATTAGCGCGGCGCCGGTCATCTTCTCCCATTCCTCGGCCCGCGCGCTGGCCGACGTGCCGCGCGACGTGCCGGACGACATCCTGCGCCTGCTGCCGAGGAACGGCGGCGTCGTGATGGTCAACTTCTACTGTCCGTTCGTGGACTCGGCCGCCGTGCGGTACGCGCGCGAGCAGCGGGCCGTCTTCGTCCAGGCGCGACAGCAGTACGCGAACGACAGCGCGGCCATCCGCACGGCCGTGGCGCAGTGGTCGGCCGCGCACCCCGCGCCGCCGCGGCCCACGATCGCGATGGTGGCGGATCACATCGACCACATCCGGCGGGTGGCGGGGATCGACCACGTCGGCTACGGCAGCGACTTCGACGGGATGGACTGCGCGCCGAAGGGACTCGAGGACGTGAGCGGCTTCCCGGCGCTGACGGCGGAGCTGATCCGTCGCGGCTACAGCGACCGGGACGTCGAGAAGGTGATCGGGCTCAACGTGATCCGGGTGCTCCGGCAGGCCGAGCGGGCGGCACGGCGGCTGCAGCGCGAGGAGCGGCCGGGCACCGCGACGATCTTCACCCTCGACAGCCTGCCCGGGCGATGAGGGCCCGCCGAGCGGGAACCCGGGCCCACCTCGGGCGGTGGCTCGCCGCGGCGCTGCTGGCGGGTTGCGCACACCCGCAGCCTGAGCCGGCGGTGCCGGCATCGCCGCCGGCGGTGAACCCGTCGGCCCCCGTGATCGCGCCGCGCCGGGCGGCTGGCAACTACCTGCTCACCACCGATCTCAAGACGTCGCCGCAGCCGTCACCGGTGCCGCCCCGCCGCCCGCCGCGGGCGCGGCCTGCCCCGCTCGCGCTGCTGCGCCTCGACTCCCAGCCGCTGGCGGCTCCGGATGCCACGGCCGTCTCGAGCACCCAGCTCGCCGCCACGGTCAACATCCCGGGCTACACCCGGGCGCCCGCCGGTCGCGCCGGGCAGGCCGCCGTGTGGTGGCCGCTGCCGGGCGACAGCCTCGTGGTGCACTTCCAGACGCCGCGGGGCGACGGTCTCATGGACCTGCGGGGCGAGATGAAGGGGGACACGCTCGCCGGAGAGATCTGGTACACCAGCACGAGAGACAGCGCGGTCTTCCAGATGGGCTCGTTCCGGGCGGTGAAGCAGAGGGGTGGCAGGTAGTGGGTTGTAGGTTGTAGCGCAGCGAGCCCGGCCGCCACACCGCTACAGCCTACAACCTACCACCCACCATCGGCCCGCCTTCGTCGCGGCGCCTAGAAGAACACCCCCGCAAACATGTTCACGTGGTCCGCCTTGAGCACGCCCGCGGGGAACGTCGTCTCGAACCGGCGGTACTCGGCGCCGATCAGCAGGCCACCGCCCGGCCGCCAGTGCAGGTGGCCCTCGTAGACGGCGTTCAGCAGCCGCGCCCCCGGCGCGAAAGCGCTGGCGCTCTGCAGCAGATCGCTGTTGGTCGGGTCGTCACGGCCGTAGCCTCCGCCGAACTCCCAGGCGAACGACGGGCGCAGGTCGAGCTGGGCCCAACCCCCGCGGCTGCGCACCGGCTGGCCGAGCGGGCCGAGGTCCTGGGCGATGCCGCCGTCGCCGAGCATGTTGAGCACCTGACCGGTGAAGGCCTGACCCGCGAGCGTCACGATGCCGACGACGACGCGGAAGTCCGCCGTGAGCGCCTGGCTCGCGATGGTGCCGGTGCCCGCCGTCGCGATCCAGCCGCGGTGCGCGCCGAAGCCGATGGTGCTCTCCTTCTCGTCGGCGCCCCAGTCCAGGTAGAGCCGCCCCTCGACGGCCGGACGCCCGCTGCGCTCCCCGAGATCGGGCTGGGTGGAGAATGCGGCGTCCGGCTCCCACACCGGATCCAGCGCGGCCGCCTGGATGCCGACGCGGAGTGCGCGGCCCGCCTCCGCCGTCAGCCGCGCCTGCGGGATCCAGTTCCACAGGTTGCCGGCGCCGGCGAACTCGGGGTAGCCGATGGCGGCGAAGGAGATCGGGCTCTGCTGGGCGACGATGGCCTTCTCCTGTCCGAACAGCAGCCCCAGGTGCGGCCAGTCGATCCGCACGTTGGCGGTGCGGATTCGCGGAGCAGAAAACAGCCGCGCGTAGGAGTCGACGCCGCCGCCGGCGCCGAAGAAGTCCAGCTGCAGGTCGGCGCTGAGGTCCCCGCCGAAAACCTTGCCCGGCCGGACCGTGATCCCGAGCCGCGTCTGGCGCAGTACGCCGCCGATCTGGCTGTTGGGCCGCCCGGTCGTGTCCTGGGCGCCCGCGACCCATTCCGGCACGTCCGCGTTGTTGAACTTGGCGCCGTCGTAGAAGCCGTTGAACAGGACGAGGCCGGAGATCACCACCCGGTTCTGGAGCCGCGACTGGACCGACGACTGGGCCTGGCTCTCGATCTCGTGCTGCAGGCGCTGGATCGCCTCCTCGGCCTTCTCCAGCCGCTCTTCGAGGGAATCCTGCTGGGACTGGGCGTACAGCGGCACGGCGGCCGCGGCGCACAGCATCAAGACCAGCCCCAGGCGCGTGTGCATGCTCACCGGCGCCTCCTTCGGGATAGGATCGCGTGCTTGACTAGCTTGGGTCTCGGGGTCAAACTCGTGCCATGCAAAGCATAGTGAGAAGGCGGCAATTCCGCATCGCCGCGGTCGCCGCGGGGCTCGGCTGGGGTGTGGCCCCCGCGGTTGCCCGGGCGCAGGTCAGCGGCCAGGTGACGGTGGCGGACGCCGGCGGGCGATCGGCGAATGACGTCGGCAACGCCGTAGTCTACCTCGAGGGCCACGGGCCCCGGGGGGCGCCGGTGCGGGTGGACATCAGCCTCGACGGGCGCAGCTTCAGCCCGCGGGTCGTCGTCGTGCCCGTCGGCTCCACGGTCGTGTTTCCCAACCGCGACCCCTTCAACCACAACGTGTTCTCGCTGAGCGACCCGAACAGCTTCGACCTCGGCCTGTACGGCCGCGGCGAGGCGGGGGACCACCGGTTCCGGCATCCGGGCCTGGTGCGCGTGTACTGCAACATCCATCCCCAGATGAGCGGCTTCATCGTGGTGCGCGACAACGCCTACTTCGCGCAACCCGGGGCGGACGGCTCGTACACCATCCCGAGCGTGGCGCCCGGCGCCTACACGCTGCACGTCTGGCACGAGCGCGCCCCGGAAGTGACGCGCCAGATCACCGTCCCGGCGGGCGGTCTCGCCGGAGTGGACGTGTCGCTGGACGCGAGCGCCTACCACGCGGTGGCGCACAAGAACAAGTACGGCGAGGAGTACGGATCCGGGGCGACGCGTGAGCGGTACTAGGCCCGGCCGCCGCTTCCCGCTCACGCTGAAGATCTTCGCGGCCACCGCCCTGGTGGTGGTCGTGGTCCTGGGCGGCACGCTCGCGCTCGTGTCGGCTCAGGCGACGCGCAGCGCGGACGATGCGCTGTCGCAGCGCCTGCAGAACACCAGCGAGATCGCCGGGCGCTTCATCGAGGCGGAGAACGCCAAGCTCGCCGCCGGCGCCCGCGCCGCCACGCAGAACCCCAACTTCATCGCCGCCTTCAACAAGGGCGGGCCCGGCGCCATCCTGGACCTGGCGAACTCGTTCAAGGACATCCTGGGCGCCGACTACGTCCTGATCACGGACAACCAGGCCGTGGTGCGCGCCCGGACCGACGATCCGACGGCGCCGAGCGTGACGTACGATCCACCGGTCGTGGTGCAGGCCATCGAGGGCCGCCAGGGCACGTACTACGTGAACCAGGCCGACCAGCGCTTCTACCTGGCGGTGGCCACGCCCCTCAAGGACCTCGCCAGCGGGGTGGTTCTCGCGGTCGTGGTGGCGACCCACCGGGTGACCGATACCCTCGCGGCGGACGTGAAGCAGGCCTCGGGCTCCGACGTCGCGTTCTACCTCCTCGACTCGCTCGACCACCCGGTCGTCGTCGCGGGAACGGTGCCGAAGACGCCGGAGCTCCAGCAGGTGGTTGCGACGTCCGTCGCGGACCTGGCGCAGAGCGGCGCCGGGGCCGGGCGTGCCGAGGCGACGCTGGGCGGCGAGCGCATGGTGGGGCGCGCCCAGCCGCTGCAGAACCAGGGCAGCGGCCATCCGATGGGCGGCTATCTCGCGCTTCGCTCGCGCAGCCAGGAGCTGGCGGGCTTCCACCGCACCCAGCGCACCATCGTCTACGCCGGTCTGGTGGGCCTGGCCCTGGCGCTGGCGGGCTCGTGGCTGGTGGGCCGCGTGATCGGCCGTCCGGTGCGCGCGCTGGTCGGGGTGACCCGGCGGGTCACGGAGGGCGACTACGAGGCGAAGCCGGAGATCACCAGCCGGGACGAGATCGGGGAGCTGGCGGCGGCGTTCCAGCACATGGTCGAGGAGCTGAAGGCGAAGCAGCAGCTGGTCGAGGTGATGAGCTCCTCGAGCAACCAGGTGACGCGGCCGATGTACAACGCGCAGGGCGCGCTCGCGTCGGCCACCGAGGTGATGCGGGTCCAGGCCGAGCCGGGGATTCTCGCGGAGGGGATGAAGTTCGCGGGGCGCTACGAGATCAAGGGCGTGCTCGGGATGGGCGGCATGGGCGTGGTGTACCGCGCGTTGGACACCGAGCTGGGCGACGTGGTCGCGATCAAGACGCTCCGTTTGGACGCGGCGTCGTCGGAGCCCGCCGCCCTGGACCGGTTCAAGCAGGAGATCCGGCTGGCGCGGAAGATCACGCATCGGAACGTGGTGCGCACCCACGATCTCGGCGAGGTGGACGGGCTGTACTTCATCACGATGGAGTACGTGGAAGGGCACTCGCTGAAGCACCTGATCCAGAGCCGCGGCGCGCTCCCGGTCAACGTGGCGCTCACGGTCGGCAAGCAGCTGTGCCGCGCGCTGGAGGTGGCGCACGAGCAGGGGGTGATCCACCGCGACATCAAGCCGCAGAACCTGATCGTCGAGCCCTCCGGCACGCTGAAGGTGATGGACTTCGGCATCGCGCGCCTGGCGAAGCGATCGGAGGGGATGACCCAGGCGGGCATGGCGCTCGGCACGCCGGAGTACATGGCGCCGGAACAGCTGCTCGGCGCCGAGGTGGATTTCCGCGCCGATCTCTACGCCACCGGGGCCGTGCTGTTCGAGTCGCTGACCGGGCGGACGCCGTTCGTCGCCGATTCGGCGATCACGCTGGTGGCCAAGCAGATCGAGGAGGCTCCGCCCTCGCCCCGGAGCCTCAACGCCGAGGTGCCCGAGGCGCTCGAGCGGCTGATCCTGCGCGCGCTGAGGAAGGACCCCTCCGAGCGGCCGCAGAGCGCGCTGCTGTTCTACGAGGAGCTGGATGCCATCGCGGTCTGAGCCGAGTTAGGATGGACGCCCCGCCGATTCAGGTCCGTGGACTCGGCAAGCGGTACGGCGCGGTCGTTGCCTTGAAGGACCTCTCCCTCGACGTGGCGGCGGGCGAGGTCTTCGGCTTTCTCGGCCCCAACGGGGCGGGGAAGACGACGACGATCCGGCTGCTGCTGGGCCTGATCCGGCCCGACGGAGGCGAGGTGAGGGTGCTCGGCCGCGTTCCGTTCGGCCGCGGCACGGCGTCGCGCGCGGACATCGGGTACCTCCCCGGCGACATGGCCTTCTGGCCCAGGCTCTCGGGCGCCGAGACGCTCGACTTCTTCGCCGAGCTGACCGGCCGGCCTCCCGCCGCGCGCGAGCGGCTGCTGGCGCGGCTCGGTCTCGGCGCGGCCGAGCTGGGCCGCCACGTCCGCACCTACTCAGACGGGATGAAGCAGAAGCTCGGCCTGGTGCAGGCGCTCCAGTGCGAGCCCCGGCTGGTGCTCCTCGACGAGCCGACGAAGGGGCTCGATCCGCTGGTACAGCAGGGATTCTACGAGATCGTGGCCGATCTCCGGAGCGCGGGGGCCACCGTCTTCCTCTCGTCGCACGTCCTGCCCGAGGTCGAGCGGGTCTGCGACCGCGTAGCCATGCTGCGCTCCGGCGCCGTGGTCAGCCTGGGCGACGTGGAAGCCCTGCGCCGCGCCGAGCGGCGGCGGGTGATCGCCGACTTCGGCGCCGACGTGGATACGGCCGCGCTCGGGCATTTCGGCGACGTCACCGTGGCCAGACCCCGCCACGCCGAGCTGCTGGTCGCGCAGGCCGACCTGCCGGCGCTGGTCGCTCGTCTGGGGATGCTGCCGCTCGTGGACGTCGTGGTCGAGCGGCCGACGCTCGAGGAGGCCTTCCTGGAGCACTACCGGTGACGTCTCAGGTGGCGCTGCTCGGGCACCACGCGCGCCTCCACCGGGCGGCGCTCGTGCCGCTCGCGCTGGGGCTGGCGCTGTTCGAGTGGATGATGACCTTCGTGGCCGGCCAGCCGGCGGTGTCCCGGTTCCTGAGCGAGGCCCTGCGCGCCGCGCCGCCGCAGTTTCTGGCGGTTCTCAACCAGGACCTGCTGGTGGGCGTGAGCGCCCGGGGGATCGTGGGCGTCGGCTACGCCCACCCGTTCGCCTTGATCATGATGGCGGTGTGGGCGGTGCGCGTGCCGTGCGCGGCGCTCGCCGGTGAGATCGGCCGCGGCACGATGGACCTGGTGGCCGCCCGCCCCGTGACGCGCTCCAGCCAGGTCGGCGCCGCTGCCGTCGCGCTGCTCACCGGCCTGGGCGCGCTGGCCGCAGCCGCCTGGCTCGGGACCGCGGTCGGCCTGACGATGCGTCCGGTCGAGGGCGTCTCCGCGCTGCGCTACCTGCCGGTGGCCGCGGCGCTGTGGCTGGTGTTTGCGTGCTTCGGCGCGGTCGCGATCCTGGTGTCGGCGCTGTCGCGCGAGGCCGGCACGGCCATCGCCTGGATCTCGGGGTTGCTCGCCGGATCGTACGTGCTCGACTACGTGGCCCGCGTGTGGCCCCGGATGGCGTCACTCCGGCCGGCGTCGCTGTTCAGGTACTACGAGCCGCAGCAGGTGGTGGAGGCGGGGCTGGCCCGGCACGACGTGGCGGTGCTGGCGGCGGTCGGGGCGGCCGCCCTGCTGGTGGCCTTCGCCGTCTTCGCGCGCCGCGATCTCTAGTTGCTGCGGGCGGCCTCCGCATACTCGCCGGCCCGCATGCACCACTTGTGGCACTCGATCCGGCCGTCGCCGAACCGCTCGCAGCGGCGGACTTCGTCGAAGCCGGTCACGGTTCCCACGAAGGCGGCGGGCACGCCCAGCACCTTCATCGTGTGTTGCAGCACCGGGCACCACACCGTGCCCGCGACGCCGCGCCGGTCCAGCAGCATGTGCGCGGTGACGATGCCGATCGTGGATACGATGGCCACGAGGATGACGAGCGCAATCCCCACCCAGACGGCGAGAACGGCCCACAGCGCGAGATGCAGCATGGGGAGCTCCTCTCCACTTCCATCGAGAAAGTAGTGCATACCGTGGGCCGCGGGTACGCGGTGGGGCGCGCAATGCCGAGCGATTCACTTCTATTTGTGCGGGGGCGGGTGATCGCGGCCCTGCTTGCCGCCAGCACTCTCGGGAGCGCCGCCTGTTACCGCAGCGCCCCGGGCGTCGCGCCGGCCGGCGGGGTCGCGCCCGGCCTCGTCCTCCTGCCCCCCAACTACGACCGGGCGCGGGCCTACCCGGTGCTCGAGATCCTGCCACCGACCGGCAACACTGCGGGGACGCTGTTCCAGATCTACCTGAGCCGGGTGGGGCTCGGCCGCCTGTTCCGGGAGCCTCCCGAGCGCCAGCTCGCCGCCCTGCTGCCCTACCTCTTCCCGGACGCCGGACCGGACGGGGGGCCGGCGCGCGACTTCCTCGTCGTGCTCGCGAACGGCCGTGGAAGCCCGGACGACTATCGAACGCCGGCAGCCTGGTCGCGCACGATCGATCGCTACGAGCGCGAGGTCCGCGCCGACCTGCGCGCGCTGACCGCGCAGCGGCGCGTGGACACCACCCGGCTCGTGGTGGCCGGGTTCTCACTCGGCGGCGACCTGGCGTGGGCGCTCACGCTGCGCAACCCGGGCCTGCTGCGCGGCGCCATCGTGATGGCAAGCCGCGCGACCTACCGGCCCTCGTCCGCGGACGCTGCGGCGCTGCGGGATGCCCGCTTCTATCTCACCATGGGCACCGCCGACGATCCGCGCCGCCGCCAGCTCGCGCGCGCGGCGGCGGACCTGCTGGATCGTCTCGGGATCGATCACCAGTTCGTCATGATCCCGGGAGCCGGCCATGAGCCCGCTCCGCTGGCGACGTTCGCCAGGGCGCTCGACTTCGTCTTCCGTCGGGGCCACAATAGCGACTGATTGCGTCGCGATGGTGGCGGTTTCGCGTTCGCGGCCGGTCCGAACAAGTACGAGGTGGCGCGCCGGCGCCGCGGGAGCGAGTCTTGGAGGTGGCGGGGCCGGAACCGTCCGGCCCGCGCCGAGCGGCCGGGTGTCCGGACCGCTCATGCGGGGGTACCATGACCGTCTGCACGCAGTTTCCGGCCCAGAACGTCCGCGACTGGCGGCGGATCGAGCGGTGCATCCACGACATCCTGGCGTTCACGGGCGCGGAGCCCGCGGCCATCACCGCCATCACGGCGCGGATGAAGCCGTTCTTCCGGCTGTGCGACCGCGAATGCACCAGCGACGACGAGCTGCGCGGCTTCATCGCCGATCTGCTGTTCGACCGCCTGAAGGTCGAGTCGGAGCTGTACTACGCCCGGAGCCTCGAGTCCGTCTCCTGACTTCACGGGCTACCTGATCCTCGGCTGCACGTACGCCTTCGCGGCGGCCGTGCAGCCGGGCCCGTATCAGACCTACCTCGTCTCCCAGGCACTGAGCCACGGCTGGCGGCGCACGCTGCCCGCCGCGCTGGCTCCACTGCTGAGCGATGCACCCATCATCCTCCTGGCGCTCCTGGCGTTGAGCCGCGTGCCGCGCGGCCTGGAGCAGGGCCTGCGCTGCGCCGGCGGAGCGTTCCTCCTGTTCCTCGCGTGGCGTGCCTTCGGTGCGTGGCGGAGCTACCGGCTGGCACCGCCCGAGCGGGCGGGTTCCGGGAGCCGCAGTCTGCTGACGGCGGCCGGGGTGAACCTGTTGAACCCGAATCCCTGGCTGGGCTGGTGCCTGGTGATGGGACCGCTGCTGCTCAGGTCGTGGCGGGCGAGCGCGCTTGACGGCATCGCGCTGCTGGCCGCGTTCTACGGCACGATGGCACTGGCATCGGCGGGGATCATCGTGCTATTCGCGGGGGCGAGAGAGCTTGGGGCGCGCGTCGCGCGCGCCCTGGTCGGCGTGTCGGCCGCGGCCCTGGCGTGCTTCGGTTGCTGGCAGCTGTGGTGGGGGGCGGCCGGGCTGCTGAGAGGCTGAGGCCGTGCGGCGCGTCAGGCCGTCACGTGGTCAGATCTGCAGATACCGCTCGCACAGCTCCACGAGCCGCTCGTCGCCCTCGGACCGGGCCCGCTCGAGGATGTCGCGCACGGCGGGAAACAGCCGAGGCTCGCCCCAGTAGTATCCGGTCGCCATCTCCGCGCTGCCGGTCTGCCCCGCCCGGGCGGCCTCCAGGATCGCCGCGGCCGCCGCGGCGTCGAACCCGGGGTCGTCCCGGGGCGGCAGGGAGACCCGGTAGCCAGGGTCTCCCCAGGAATCGTGCTCGCCGACGAAGGCGCGGGACATGGGAGGAATCTAGCTCGCGACGCAAGAGGGCCGCTCGACCTGCGAGCGGCCCTCTGCTGCGCGACGCGCGGCCGGCTATGGTCGGTTCGGCGGGCTCTGCGCCGGGCGGGTCACGGCGGGCCTTACCTGCGCCGGCCGGCCGGTGCCCGGTCGAGCGGGGGGCGGCGCGGGCGGCGTCGGAAGGACCATCGCCAGGCCTCCACGCGCGGCGCAGGCGCCCTCGCTCGGCGTGCCCCCGAGGTAGCTGCCGTCCTTGCAGCGCATCGTGGCGCCGGCGGGCGGCGGCGCATTGAGCGCCGCGGCGGCCGTCAGAGCGGCGGGCGTTGCCGACACGCGGGCGGCCGCCGCCGGCGGCGCCGCGCGCTGCGGCATCACGGCCAGCAGCCCGCGGTGGCTCGCGCAGGCGCTGGCAGCGGCCGGCGGGAGGACGAACGAGCCGTCGTTGCACTGGGCGACGGCGTTGGCGGGCGGCGCCGCGACGGCGGCGCGGGCGGCGGGGCGCGTCGAGTCCAGGGGCAGTCCAATCGGGGCCGGAGCGGGGCGCACTGCCGCGGCGACGGGCGTGGGACTGACTGCTGCGGCGGCCGGCCCGGCCGCCCGGGGCGGCGGGGCCGATGGAGGAGGCGGCAGCAGCGCGGGCGCGCGCGTGCCGACCGGCGCCGGTGGCGGCGGCGGGTTCGTGGGAGCCTGGGCGGACGCGTTCGGTGCGCCGGCGAGGAGCGCGATCGCCAGGGCGAGCGCTCCGGTCGCGGCGGCCTTCGAGCGCGCGCAGCGCATGGCGGCGAACGGGAGCGAGGTCGTCATGGCGACACCGTGATCGTTGGCGTGTTGTACGCGACGTAATTCGTCGCGGTGATCGTCGCCTGGCCCGTGCCCTGGGACACGCCCTTCACGTAGAACTGGACGTAGTACGCGTCCTTCGGGATCACCACGCTGGTGATGACCGCGCTGTTGGCCCCGCCCGAGACGAACTCGATGCTCCCGCTCGGCGCCAGCGTGAAGGTCGTGGCGTTCTGCACGTAGTGCGAGACCTGCGCCGAGTCATAGGCGAACATCGTGATCAGGGCCGAGTCCCCGTTGGCCAGGGACAGCGTCGAAGGCCAGCCGCCGATCGGGCTCACCTGGCCGAGGGTGACCGCCGTGTACCCCGTGGCCGGGTTCTCGACCGGCGAGGTCGTGGTCGCCACCAGGGTGTCCATGCCGACCGTCGCGCCCACCACGTGGAAGTACACGTAGTACGTGCCGGTCGGAATCGTGACGACCGACCGCGCGGTGTCGTTCAGCAGAATGCTGGTGCGCGGCGTGCCCGAGTGCGCCAGCGTGACGTCGATGGGCGACGTCGCGTCGTCCGGCGTATAGACGTACAGGTTGTTGTACTGCCCGATGCCGAGCGACTGGGTCGCCCAGTCGAAGTTGAGCGACGGCGTCTGCACGGTGACGTTGAAGGTCGCCTGGTTGTAGGCGTACTGGGCCGCGCGCGTGTCGGTCGCCGACAGCTGGGCCGTGCCGGTGGTCCCGCCGGGGCCCCAGGTGGGCGTGCTCGCGTAGTAGGAGCCCGCCGGGATCGTGACCGTCGTCGAGTCGATGGTCGCCACGGCCGTGGCCGACGACGCCAGCGTCACGACCACGTTCTCCGTCGTGTAGTGCGAGGTGCCGTTCGCGTCCTCGGCGTAGAGGTAAATGCCCGTCCTCGGCGAGGTCGTGTTGAGCAGGCCGGTCGTGCTGATCTGGAACTTCGGCCGCGTGACCTGCACGGTGATGGGCGTGGGGGAGCTGTAGCCCGTGGCTGTGGCCTGGACCTGGACCGTGCCGATCGTGTCCATGCCGGTCACGGCGAAGTAGGCATAGTACGACCCGGCCGGAATGGTCACCGAGGCCGGAACCGTGGCGACCGTGGTGCCCGTGCTCAGCAGATTCACCACCAGCGGCGCGGCCACGTTGTTGGCCGTCTGGACGTAGACGCCCGTGGGTCCGGTCGTCTGGCGGTTGCCGAGCACCAGGGACCCGGTGCTGAAGGTGAGCGACGGCCCGGTCACGGTGATCGTGTTCGTCGTGACCGGCTGGTAGCCGCTGTTGGCCGAGTCGGAGAAGGTGACGCTGGCGGTGCCAGGCCCGACCACGATCACCGAGTCCTGCGCGTAGTACGTGTTCTTCGGGATGCGGAAGTAGGCGCTCGTCACCTGGAGGACCGTGGGGTCGCTCGAGACCGCGTGCACCACCACCGTGTCCATGGTGTAGTGGCCGTTGCCGACGCTGTCGGTCGCGTAGACGTACAGGCCGATCGGCGGATTGGTGGTCGTCGTCGAGCTCGGCAGGCCCCCGGTCGTGAACTTCGGCGTGGACACGGTGACGTACGCCGTGTCCGTGCCGTACCCGGTCGCCGACACCGACAGCGTATCGGTCCCGTTCGCCAGGCCGAAGATCTCCCCGTAGATGTAGTAGGTGCCCGACGGGATCGTGTCCGCCAGGGTGTTCAACGAATCCACGTTCGCGTGCTTCTGCGTCAGCGTCGCGGGCACCGCCACGGCCCGGCTGTCGGGCGTGTGGACGTAGTAGCCCTGGAAGCTCGGGCTCAGGTGCTGGCGCCGTCCGAGCAGCGTCGAGCCGAAGTTGAACGCGATCGGCGGCGTGTTCACGGTGACCGTGGGTGAGTCGAGCGAGAGCTGGCCCGCGGCCGTGAGCAGAATGCGGGTCGAGCCGACGCCCGCCGGCGTGACGTGCGGCGCGTTGGTGTAGTACGCCCCGGCGCCGATCGTGACCGCCGAGGAGTCCACCTTGGCCTTGCTGGTGTCCACCACGCTGATCCCGACCGCCTCGGAGGCGATGCGCCAGTGCGCATTGCGCGTCGTGTCCGCCGCGTAGATGTAGAAATTCGTGCCGGGGTTGAAGTTGTTGAACGTGTAGTTGCTCGGCGAAATGATCGTCGGCGTCGTCACGGTGTACGTCGCGCTGGTGGAGCCGTAGCCCGGCGCCGTGGCGCCGATGGTCACCGGGCCGCCGGCGGCCAAGCCCTGGACCGTGAAGTAGACGTAGTACGTGCCCGTCGGAATCGTCACCGTGGCCGGCACGCCGATCTTCGTCGCGTCCGAGTTGGACAGCGTCACCACCAGCGGCGCCGTCACGTTGTTCGGCACCTGCACATAGACGTTGCTGGGGTCCTCCTGGCCTACGCCGAGGAGCCTCGAGCCCCAGCTCAGGCTGAGCGGCGGCCCGTTCACGGTGTAGAGCACGGAGTCGGGCGTGTGGCCGCTGGCCGTGGCGATGACCCAGGCCGTGCCGCCCAGGGCCGCCGGCGTGACGCGCGCGCCGTAGGTGTAGTAGGTGGCTGGCTGGATCGTCACCAGGGTGTCGAGCACCTTCAGCACGGTGGTATCCGAGGACCGCAGGTTGACGGCCAGCGAGTTCACCCGGTAGTGCGCGTTCTTGGTCGAGTCCTCCGAGTACACGTACAGGTACTGGGTCCCCGACGTGGTGTAGATCGTGTTGGTGCAGCAGATCCCCACGTGCGGCGTGGTGGTGATGGCCGCGATGGTGTCCGAGGTCGTCCAGCCGGTCGCCGACGCCCTGAGGGCCGCCAGACCGAGCCCGGTCCCCGTGATGGTGAAGTACGCGTAGTAGCTGCCGGACGGGATCGTGACCGCCGGCGTCACCAACGCCTTGGTGGTATCGCTGCTGCTGAGCGTGACCGGGATCGCGACGTTCGTGCTGACGTAGGAAGAGACGTAGACATAGTGGTTCTGGTCGTACTGGCCCAGCCCGAGGATAGCCGACGGCGAGGTCAGCGTCAGCACCGGCGCGTAGACGGTGAAGGTGGACGCGGCGCCGTTCACGCCGGTGGCGTTGGGCGTGATGGTCGTCGTGCCCGCCGCCAGCCCGCGGATCTGGATGTCCGCCGCCAGCTGGCCCTGGGGGATGTAGGCCGGGTCGGGCGAGACGGACGCGACGCCCGGCGTCCCGTACACGAACGTGATGTAGGTGCCGCCGGCCGGCGACGGATCGGAGAGGTGGACCTGGGTCGTGACGACGTCCGTCGCGTTGATCCCGTAGCTGCCCGAGGCCAGGTTCATGTTCGCCGTGACCTTGGCGACCGCGCTCCCCGCCGTGTAGCCGCCGCCGCTGCCGTCACTCGCCGTCACCGTCGTCGTGCCCGCGCTGTCGCCCACCAGCGTCGCGTTCACCGCCGTCGCGCCGGCCGCGACCGTGACGGTCGTGGTCTGCCAGTGCGCGTAGGCGGCGGGGCTCACGGCGAGGTTCACCGTGAACTGCCCGCCCGTCGCGAGCGGCGTGCTGAGCAGGACCGGGATCGAGGCGGTCGACCCGCGCCCGACCGACACGGTGTCGCGCCCGAACGAGATCACCTTCGGCACGCTCCCGCCGCCGACCGTGACGGCCAGCTTGTTCGACGTGATCGCGCCGCTCGAGGCCGTGACCGTGTCGACGCCGTTCGTCGTTCCGCCCGTCACCACTCCCGTCGCCGAGTCCACGGTGGCGATGGCCGGGAACTGGGACACGTACTTGAACGCGCCACCCGAGATGTACCGGCTGTTGGCGTCGAGGCCGCGCGCCGTGAGGCTGATCGTGCCGCCCTGGCCGATCGTGGCCGTAGGATTGGAGGCGGGCGGTGAGAGCTGGATGGACGCCAGCACCTGCGAGACCGTCAGGTACGCGCCCGGGGCCGAGGTGAAGCCCTGGGCCGTGGCCTTGATGGTCGTGACGCCGTTGGCCGCCGAGGTCGCCGTCGCGGTGTCCGAGGTCTGGTTCGGCACCGACGCCACGGACGGGTTGGTCGAAACCCAGGTGAACTGGGTCACGGCCGGCATCAGCACGTTCAGCGTGTCGTACGCGAAGGCGTGGTAGCGGCGCGTGATGGCCAGCGAGGGCAGGCTCGCCGTGTCGTTCTTGGTGGCGCCGCCCGAGTCCACGGCCACCGCGATGCGCGTGATGGCCGTCAGGACGGTGAGGTTCCCGACGCCCGTGACCGTGCCCGAGGTAGCCTTGATCTGCGCCGACCCGAGGCCGACGGCGGCCACGTGGCCGCTCGTGTCCACGGTCGCCACGGCGGCCGCCGTGGTGGACCAGGTGAACGGCGGGTTGCTCGGCAGCGGCGTCCCCAGTCCGTCCACGGCCTGCGCGACGTAGTTGAAGCTGGTGCCGAGGTACAGGTTCCGGTTGGCCGGTGTGACGGTGATCGAGCCGAGCTTCTGTTGCACCACGATCTGAGCCGTGTCGCTCGTTCCGCCCGCCTCGGTCGCCACGACCTTGGTCGAGCCGTTGGCGTGTGCGGTCACGACGCCCGAGGCGTTGACCGACGCGGTCGCGGCGTTGAGGCTGGTCCAGGTGTAGCTGCCCGGCACGTTGCCGCCGGCGGCGGTCTTCGCCTGCGCGACGAGCGTCACGGTGCCGTTGATCGCGGTGATCGTGTCGAGCTTCGGCGACACGGTCGTCGAGGCGATGGCCGCGCCCGTGGCGGTGGCCGTGACCGTCAGCGGTGAGCCGGACGCGCCGGGCGCCGTGACGCTCAAACTCTGCGAGCCGACCGTCGGGCCGAGCGTCCAGCTCGTGCTGGTCTGCCCCGAGGCGTTGGTCAATGCGGCGAGCGGCGAGACGGAGCCGCCGCCCGATGCCACCGCGAAGCCGACCAGGAAGCCGTTCACCGGGTTGCTGAGGGAGTCGGTCACCTTCACGGTGACGGGCTGTGACAGCAGCGTATCCACTCCACCCGTCTGCCCGCCGCCCGAGACCAGCGCCAGGGAGCCGTTGAAGCCCGTCACGACGACCACTTCCAACCCGATGGCGTAGTTCGGTGCGACGGCGTACACCGGCACGGTACCGGTGCCCAAACCCGTGATGGTCACGGAGCCCGACGTGCTCCCGGCCGGGATGGTGTCCACCAGGCTGCCTGTCGTCACCGAACCCTTGAGGAACTTGAACTTGGTGGTGTCGCCGCTCACCAGAGCAACCAGCAGACCCCCGGCCGGCGCCGCCGTGGAAAGGCCGATCCCGAGGACGGCCGTGCGGCCCATCCCCACCGAGTCATAGGTCAGCGTAACGAAGCTCGGCGTCGCCACGGCTGTGGTCGTGCCCGCCGCGTACCCCGGCGCGGTGGCGTGGAGCGTCGTCTGGCCCGGAGCGACGCCGGAGAGCAGGATCGTCCCCACCACGCCGCCCGCCGGGATGCTGATCGTCCCGGGGCTCTTCACCGTGACGTGATTGGTGCTGTCGCTCGTCACCGTCACGGTGAGACCGCCCGCCGGCGCCGGCGGCGCGATGGTCACCACCGCCTGGGCCTGCTGGTTGGCGCCGATGCCCACCAGGCCGCCCGGCACGCTGAGCGCGATCACGTTCGACGCGGTCGTCCCCGTCGCCGTGAAGGTCACCGGGTTGAGCGAGGTGCCCGTCGCGGTGGCCGTCAGCGTGTTCGCCCCCGGCGTGCTGCCGAGGGTCCAGCTGCCGACGGTGGCGATGCCCGCCGCGTTGGTCGTCGTGGAGCCGCCAGTCACGCTGCCGCCGCCGCTCGCGACGGCGAACGTCACCGCCTGGCCCGGGACCGGGACGAGGTTCGCGTCCGTCACCTTGACCGACGGCGGCACCACCACCGGCGTGCCGGCCGCGGCGCTCTGACCGTCGCCGGCGACCTTCGTGATGCTCGCGGGCGCCCCCACCTGTCCGATGCCGGTGGCGGTGAACTGCACCGACGCCGCGGTGCCCACCTTGGCCGTGAACGAGTTGGTGCCCGCCGTGGTGCTCAGCGTTGCGATGGCCTGCGCGATGCCGAGCGAGTCGGTCATCACCACGGCCGGATTCACGGAGCCGCCGCCGGAGGCCGTGAACTGGACGCTCGCGCCCGCGACCGGCAGGTTGTCGGCGGCGAGCACCTTCACCACCAGCGGGAGCTCGAGCGGCGTGCCCACGGATCCGCTCTGCCCGTTGCCGCTGATGATCTGGATCTGGCTGGGCACGGGCGCGACCGTGACCTGCGTGGAGTCCCACACTCCGGTCGGCGTGTGCGCGTAGACCCACACCGTGCCGCGGGTCGTTCCCGCCTTGAACACCCCGTTGGCGTTGATCTTGTTGGACGCGGTACCCGTGGACCAGGCCACGTAGAACTGCGTCACCGCACCCTCGCTCGAATCGAACGCCGTGATCCGGAACGGCAGCGACGCGCCGAACGTCACGCCCGAGTCACGCGGCGCGATCTGGAGGAACGCGATCTGCGCGCCGGGTCCCACGAACGCCAGCTCGACCACCTGGGTGGGCGGCCCGGACGACAGCCCGGCGCTGACCAGGACGGCCTGCTGGCCCGTGAACATGACGGTGCCGCCGGACAACAGCTGGATCGTGACGTTATAGGTCGCCGTGTCCGTCACGGGCACGGACATGCTGGCGGTGATCTGCGCGGAGTCGGGGGAGAAGTTGAAGGTCTGGGAGACGGAGTCTGAACCGTGCACGGCGATCAGGCGCACCTGGTCCACCGACATGCCGCCGAACGTGCCCATCCCGTAGCGCACGACCGGCTGGAAGGCCAGCCCCACCATCCGGCGGTTGAGTGCGGTCGGACTGTCGCAGGTCAACACGGCGCCCGCCGCGAGGACGACGGGCAACAGCCCGCGGAGCAACCTGCGGGCACGGGTCGGGAGGCGCTCCACGGGTATCACGTTCCGGCCGCCAAAGTAACTCGGGGGAGAAGGATACTGTCAAGCAATGGTAGCGATCGGTTAGCTTGGGCGCTATGCGACGCCGCCACACGATAATTGTGACCGGGGTCACGCTGGCCGGTGGCCGTCCGGACACCGGACCCGCGGGCTCGTGACGGACCGTTCTTCGGCGGCGTTCGGGGAGGCCGCGGGCCCACTGGAGCCTCTCCTTTCGCCGCAACTGATCTCGGTCAACGTGGGGTTGCCGCGCGAGGTCGAGTGGCGGGGCAGGACGGTCCGGACGGCCATCTTCAAGAACCCGGTGCGCGGCGCCGTCCGGGTGCGGCACCTCAACCTCGAGGGCGACGGGCAGGCCGATCCCACGGTGCACGGCGGGACGTACAAGGCCGTCTACCTCTACCCTTCGGAGCACTACGCCTACTGGCGGACGCGGATCGGCGAGCAGGCCTGGGGCGCCTTCGGCGAAAACCTGACCACGGCCGGGATCAGCGAGCATTTCATTCGGATCGGCGACCGGCTCAGGATCGGGACGACCGAGCTGCTGGTCACCCAGCCGCGGCTGCCGTGCTACAAGCTCGCGCTGAGGCTCGGCCGGCCCGACATGGAGAAGCGCTTCCTGGCGAGCGGGCTTACCGGGTTCTACCTGCGCGTCGCCGTCGAAGGAGAGGTTGCTGCAGGAGACGCGGTCACGGTTGCGGAGTCCGCGGGCGACTCGGTCACCGTCGCGGAGGTGGTCCGGCTCTACCGGACCGAGCGTCCCGACGTCGAGGCGCTGCGCCAGCTCGCCGACCTCCCGGCGCTGCCGGAAGGCTTGCGCGGGCACTTCCGACGGCTGATCGAGCGCGCCGGCTGACGCTCCCGTCGGCGCGCGCCGGAGGCCGGCGCTTCATGCGATCACCGAGCCCAACTGGCTCGCGGTGGGCTCCGCTCAGCAGAACCACGGCTCGGTGAGCCGCGGTGCCACGGGACGCCGCTCGGCGTGCGTGGCGAGCGCCTCGGGCCGCCGACCGGCCGCGGCGTAGGCCGCCTCGCGCACCTTCCGGAACGTCGTCTCCGCCGGCTCGCGCGCGTGGTTCGCCTCGTGCACGAGGTCGGTGACGGCCCTGCACAGCCCCTCCATCCGCTCGTCCGGATGCTCCCAGCGGTACGTGAACGCCTCGGCGTCGAGCCCCCGCAGGTACGGCTGGATGTCCGGCTGTGCCAGGAGCGCGGATCCGGGGGGAACCAGGAGCCGGACCGCGAGCTGGACCGGCTCGACGCAGTCGACCAGGTCGCGGCCGATGAGCCACTCCACCAGCTCGACGTAGTCGTCGAGCGAGGTCCACGGCGTGAATGGAAGCCACGACGGCCGCACCGTGATGCCGGCCGACCGCGCCGCTTCGAGCGCCCGCTCGAGATCCGCGCGGGTGTGCCCCTTGTCCAGCTTCTCGAGGACGGCATCGCTGAGCGACTCGGCGGCGGTGACGACGAACGCGGCTCCCGCCGCGGCGAGCCGTGGCAGCAGCGCGCGATGCGCGAGGAGGTGCTCGACCTTGGCCGTGAAGTCGAAGCTCAGCGCCGGGAACTCGGCGTGCAGCGTCTCGGCGATGCGCAGCGCGTGGCCGGGCCCGTTGAGGAAGTCGGGGTCCGCGAACGTGACGTGCCGGGCGCCCGCGGCGACCTGGCGGCGGATGTCTTCCAGGACCACGTCCGGGGGCACGACGAAGAACCGGCCGCCGTACACCGGCGGTATGGGGCAGTGCCGGCACCCGTGGAGGCAGCCGCGGCTCGCCTCGACGACGCCGGCGACGCGGCGCTCGCCCTCCCGCTCGAAGGCGGCGTAGCGGTGGAGCGGCGCCAGCCGCTCGCGGCTCGGCACGGGATAGCGGAGCCGGGCCACGTATGGCCCCGGGGCGGGCGGCGGCGCCTGGCCCCGCTCGAGGGCTTCGGCCAGCGCGACCAGGGGCTCCTCCGCCTCGCCGCCGAGGATCACGTCGGCGCAGGCGCCGAGCAGGACATGCCGGTTCAGGATCGCGTACAGCCCGTGGAAACAGATGGTGGCCGCGGGGTTGAGGGCGCGCACCTGCGCGGCCGCCTGGACGCCGATCCGGAGCGCGGTGTGCATCGGGACCGAGATGGCGACGAGCCTCGAGCGCCGGATGCGGCCGGCATCCAGCGGCTCGAGGGCGAGGTCCAGCGCGTCGGGCCGGAAGCCGGCGCGCTCGAGGAAGGCCATCGGGAAGGCCAGGCCCATCGGCTGGTGACCCAGCTCGTAGCACGAGACGAGGAGGATCGCGCCGGGATCGCGGAGCGAGAGGGGCGGGGCTGAGGCGTCGAGCGGCACGGCGATGCGGGTCAGGCGGGACGCCGGCTCACAACCCGAACAGGTACGACAGCTTCGCGAAGAAGCCGTCCTCGGTGCGGGACCGCTGCCGGCCGACGGCGCACGCGGCGTCGAACGCCGAGCAGGAGGCGCCGTAGCCGAGGTAGATGAGGGTGCCGGGGCTGGGACGGTACGAGAACAGCCAGTCCACCCGCAGCTCGTTCGAGGTGCTGGGGCCGACGACGGCCCCCGCCACGATCAGCGTGTCGCCGCTGGCGGGGTCGAGCAGCGCGTCGCTCCGCAGCGTGGTGTACTGGCCCACGACGCGGAAGAAGATTGAGCGCGTGGCCTGGTACTCGACCTTGAGGCGCGGGATGTCCTCGGACGAGAACCAGCTGCCGTCGCGGCGGTGGATGGTGAGCCGGCTGTACTGCGCCGCGATCCGCACCGCGGGCGTGGGCCGCAGGTCCACCTCGCCGCTCAGCGACATGGCGGTGCCGCGCGCCGCCTCGTCGAAGTTGGCGACCGCCCCGTACGACCAGCTCGCCGTGCCGGTGAACTGCCGCCACGTGGGCGTGGTGAGGCCGGCGCCGAGCGTGAAGAGATTGTCGAGCATCGCGGGCACCGCGAAGGGCACCGTGGTGGTGTCGGTCGGCACGGAGGTGGCGCGGACGCGATAACTGCCGTAGGGCGTGCCCAGGTAGCCGGGCGAGGTCGGGTCGAACCGGTAGAAGTTGCGCTGCAGGCTGACGTTGGGCTGCCACCAGCCGCGCAGGGTGCCCTGGAGATTGACGCTCTCGCTGCCTTCGACCGCCGCCTGCCGGCCGAAGCCGTCATAGCTCCACACCCGTGAGATGGTCTGGAAGCTCGACACGGTCTCGAGCAGCGCGCCGCGCTCGCCGTAGCCGGTGAAGCGGTTGAAGTAGCTCAGGTTCACGATGCCCGTACGGTTGACGAACCCGGCGGCGGCCTGGAAGTCGGGAGCGATGCCGGTCGCGTTCAGGTGGAAGCCCCAGTCGCGGCCGGTGCGGTCCCACGTGGCTTGCATGAGCGTGCCGCGGTGGAAGCCCGTCGTGTCGTGCGTCCAGGTCGCGACGCCCTGCAGCTCGATGAAGTAGATGCGGTTGTGCACGATGTGGGCGTCGAGGTCCAGGAGGCGCGAGAACTGGCCGCCGTCCTCCTTGGTGGTGCCCACGAAGCCGAGGTTCGACGTCGG